>CALFBW010000387.1 GCA_937951415.1 uncultured Chitinophagales bacterium
GAAATTGGGGCTTAGATGACACCATGTTTAACATGGGCAAGGATGGAAATTGCGAATACATTATCGTTGCCATCGATCACGGAAACTCATTGCGATTAAGCGAATATTCTCCTTTTAATAATGAGCGCTTTGGAGAAGGACACGGCGAAAAGTATTTGGATTTTTTAATAAATACTTTAAAGCCCTCCATCGATGAAACTTTCCGCACATTACCAGAGCGAGAGCATACGGGAATCGGAGGAAGCTCTTTAGGTGGCCTAATATCCTTGTATGCTGCCTTCAAATACAAGACAATTTTTGGTAAGGCATTGGTCTTCTCTCCTAGCCTTTGGCTTTCGGAAGACATATATACAATGGCAAAGAAATTTGCTCCAGAAGAACCAGTAGAAATTTATCATTACTCGGGACAAAAAGAAAGCCAAGAACACTATCCGAATGCATTGCGCATGGCTGCTATTTTACAAGAAAAAGCTAAGACGGGTGGTAATTTGAATTTCCATTTCAATAGCCATCCACAAGGGACACATCAAGAGTGGTATTGGGGCGAAGAAGCTCCTAAAGCATTGGCATGGCTTTTTAATAAATAAATGCTAACTGAATAATTTAGAATAAAACAAGATTCTTTTTGAAAGTTAAAATACAAGATCAACTACCTGCTCGCTGTAAGACTTTGCTCTTTCTAATCGAAGAAGGTAAAGTGCCAGTAAGCTCCATCAAAAAGTGGAGTGAACATAATGAGTGGGCGAATTTTGAAGGAAAGGCAGGCAAAACTCGTATGCTGCTAAATGTAAAGACAGGTTCTACCATAGTGCTATTGGGCTTAGGTGAAAAAACGTCAAGGAAGTCAGTTGCAAATGCCTGTCGTTCGTTTGTAAAAAGCGAACTTGAGGCATTGGGATCAAATCTCGCCATTTACAGCAAAGGGGTTTCAACCGATATTCTTTCAGCAGCGGCGAATGGCTTAAAGAAATCAAGCTATAAAATCGGCGACCTTGACGGCAAAGCGAAGGCAGCTAGCAAAATCGGAGAAGAAAAGTCGACACTTATACTATTAGCAGGAACAAAGGAACAGAAAGCAGTCTGTGAAGAGGGTATTTTATTGGCCGAAAGTCAAATGACCGCGATGAAGATCATGGACTTGCCCGCTAATTACAAGACACCATCTTGGTTGGCAAAATACGCCAAGGCTTCTGGTAAAAAACATGGTTTTAAAGTCACGGTTCTCAGTCCTAAACAATTAGAAAAGGAAGGTTTACATGCGCTGATTTCGGTGAACAAAGGAAGTGAAGAGCCAGCTCATTTAATTAAGCTCGAATACTTCCCAGGAAAGGAAAAGAAAAAAGCACGACTTGCACTTGTTGGTAAAGGAATTACCTTCGATACAGGAGGCGTTTCCTTAAAAGGCCCCAACAACATGCATTACATGAAGAGTGATTTAGGTGGTGCAGTTGCAGTTTTAGGAGCGGTCGAAATGGCTGCAAAACTAAAATTAGATATTCCCCTAGTAGGCATCATCCCTACCTCGGAAAATTGCATTGATGGAAAAAGCACTATGCCTGGAAATGTCATTCAGTCTTATTCGGGAAAAACCATTGAAGTTTTAGATACAGATGCTGAGGGTCGTTTAATATTAGCAGATGCTATTCCTTATACTATAAAAAACTATCAGCCAGAAACGATTATCGATCTAGCAACATTGACAGGTAGTGCCGTTCGAGCTTTGGGCTATTCAGCTGCAGCTTTATACAGTGACAATGAAAGTTTGATACAGGGATTGGAAAAGGCGGGCAGAATAGCCGAAGAAAAAGTGTGGCGAATGCCCCTTTACGATGACTACTCAAAAATGATCGAATCAGATGTCGCTGACATCCGAAATCTAGGTTCTGCTCCTTTAGCTGGTGCTTCTGTTGCTGCAAAATTTTTGCAGTTCTTTACCAATGATCATCCACAGTGGGCGCATTTAGATATTGCTGGAGTAGCCTTCGGTGATTCTCCTTTTACAAAAATGAAAGCTGGTACAGGTTACGGTGTTCATTTATTGACAACTTACATGAAAAGCCTAATAAAATAAGATACTATGAGTGGTTCTCTAAATTTCCTATGTATTTCCAGTGAAGTAAAAGGTGAAGCATTTATGCGTACTTGTAAGGCACAAGGAAATCGTGTCTTCCTTTTGACTTCCGAACATTTACGAGAAGATGCATGGCCTTGGGATGCTATCGATGATGTTTTTTATTTACCGCAAGAATCCAGTAAGGATTGGAAAGCAGAAGACCTGATTGCGGGATTGTCCTTTACCTTTCGTGAAACGCCTATTCATCGAATCGTTTCCTTAGATGATTTCGAGGTTGAATTGGCTGCAGAATTGAGAGAGTACTTTCGAATTCCAGGAATGGGGCAAACCACAGCAAAATACTTCAGAGATAAATTATCTATGCGATTAAAAGCAGAAGAACATGGGATTCCTGTTCCAGCTTTTACTGCTCTATTTAATGATGCTGAAATTCAGAAATTTACTGAAAATGTTTCCGCACCTTGGCTAATTAAACCTAGGACTGCTGCCAGTGCTTCAGGTATCATCAAAATCCACAACAGTGAACAACTTTGGGATGAACTACACAAGTTAGGCGCACAACGGCATGAGTATTTATTAGAAAAATTTGCCCCTGGAAGTGTTTACCATGTTGATAGCATAAATTACGAAGGTAAACCGAGCTTTACGCTGTGTAGTAAATACTTAGATACGCCATTAGAAGTAGCACACGGCGGTGGCATTTTTCGTTCGCAGACCTTGAAGCGAAATACTAAAGAAGACAAACTACTCAAAAAGCTTAATTCCGATATCATGGATGCTTTCGGAATGGCTTACAGTGCTTCGCATACCGAGTTTATTCGCAATCACGAAACTGGAGAATTTTATTTCTTAGAGACTTCTTCTCGTGTTGGTGGCGCGCATTTAGCGGAAATGGTGGAAGCAGCTTCTGGTGTCAATTTATGGTCGGAATGGGCACTTTTAGAGGACTGTATTGCTAAGGATAAAAAATA
>CALFBW010000388.1 GCA_937951415.1 uncultured Chitinophagales bacterium
GGGAGTAGCCTTTTTACTTTATATTGTGGACGAGATGAAAAAGTAAGAATTATGAATCTGCGTCTCATTTATTATTGGAATAAGCTTGGAATACTACTCTTTTGGGTTTTATTTGTTGCTTCATGTACTTATTCAAAAGCGGTAGATGTTTCGTCTGAGTTCCCACAATTAGATATTGAAAATGATCTGTCTTTTTATGAATTAGAAGCCATTGATGATCGCCGTCCTCTCTATTTTGGTACATTTGATGATACCTTGGTTATTAGCTTGGAAGAAATGCCTTTGGGGATAGTTAGTCCTCCGATGCCGCCTAGCTCTTTCGTTTTATTTGACTCCCTTAAGACGAGTGATGCTGTGGCAAAGAATCAATCCCTAGAAAAGAAAAAGTTCGATGATTATTTTAGAAAATGGGGAGAGTCTGGAATACAGGATTTTTCTCACGAAGTTGAGCTGAAAATATCGATTGATACAAGTCAAATTTTTAATCCATATGGCATTGAATCTTGGCCAGTTTTGATTCAAAGCCTTGCAATTGATACCGTGATTGTTGGTCTAGGGCATACCATCGATTTTGCAGTGGAAAGAAAAGGTCGCTTCGGTGTGTGGAAACGATATAATGAAAATTACACATACGGATGTAGAAATGGATTAAGTTCTATAGTACTTCCGCCTAGCGAATGTGTCTTAAGTCACATTGCTTTAATTCACAGCAGCACAATAGACACTTTTCGATTAGAATTGATGGGAAATTATTCCTCCCAATTTTTCAATATTTACGAATAGTTTTTGAAATGCTTACCACAGTAAGTTCTTTAGTTTATCCAGCTCTTTTTTATTCAAACCAAAGCACTCTTCTTCAATTCCTCCACCACATCTGGATTTAACAAAGTGCTGACATCTCCTAAATTTGCAGCATCGTTACTAGCGATTTTTCTTAAAATACGTCGCATGATTTTACCGGATCTTGTTTTTGGTAATCCCGTAACAAATTGAATTTTATCAGGTTTAGCAATGGGTCCAATTTCCCTTCGAACTACATCAGAAATTTCTTTTCGGAAGGCATCATCGAGTGCTTTACCTTGGCTAATCACATAGGCATAAATGCCTTGCCCTTTTATTTCATGCGGATATCCCACTACTGCAGATTCGATGACTTGCGGATGTTCATTGATGGCATTTTCTACTTCAGCGGTTCCCATGCGGTGCCCCGAAACATTAATCACATCGTCGACTCTACCAATTACTCTAATTCTTCCGTCTTCATCACGACGAGCGCCATCTCCTGTGAAATACATGCCTTTAAAAGGCGAGAAATATACTTGTCTGCATCGTTCATGGTCTCCATAAGTGGTTCTTAAAATCGAGGGCCACGGATGTTTAATACACAGTAATCCCTCTACATTATTTTCCTTTAATTCCTGTCCTTCGCTGTTAACCAAAACGGCCTGAATTCCGGGCATCGGATAAGAAGCGAAAGTGGGCTTTGTATCCGTTATTCCCGGTAAAGGCGTAATCATAATTCCACCGGTTTCGGTTTGCCACCAAGTATCAACAATTGGCGCATTTCCTTTGCCGATTTTTTTATCGTACCAATGCCATGCTTCTTCATTTATTGGTTCTCCTACAGAGCCTAATACTTTAATGGAAGACAGGTCGTATTTATTAGGAATATCATCGCCGCAAGCCATCAAAGCACGAATAGCGGTGGGCGCTGTATAAAATTGATTGACTTTATGTTTTTCACAAATTTCCCAAAAGCGCCCGGCATCTGGAAAAGTAGGAACGCCTTCAAACATTAGGGTAGTGGCACCAGCTAATAAAGGTCCATAAACGATGTAACTGTGCCCCGTTATCCAACCAATATCTGCAGTGCACCAATAAATATCTCCCGGCTGGTATTGAAAAACATTTTTAAAAGTGAAACAGGTATAAACCATATAGCCGCCACAAGTATGAACCACTCCTTTGGGTTTTCCAGTAGATCCCGAAGTGTACAAAATAAACAGCATGTCCTCCGCATCCATTTCCTCGGGAGCACAAATGGTCGATTGGTGATTAATTTCTTTATGCCACCATTTATCTTTTTCGGTATTCCATGTTACTTCTGCGCCTGTATTTTGATGCACCAAAACCGTTTCTACACTTTTGCATCCAATATTCATGGCTTGATCCACTACCTCTTTTACAGCAATATTTTTCGCCCCTCTTTTATTAAAATCAGAGCAAATAATCATCTTCGCTTTCGCGTCGTCCACTCGATCTGCCAGGGCTTGTGCAGAAAATCCCGCAAACACAACTGAATGCACGGCTCCTATGCGCGCGCAAGCAAGAACTGCAATAGCCAACTCCGCTACCATAGGCATGTAAAATACTACGCGATCACCCTTTTCAATACCCAGCGCTTTTAATCCATTTGCGCACTTACAAACTTCATCATGTAGTTCTTGATAAGTGTAACGAACTGCTTCGTCTTTAGGATCATTGGGTTCCCACAAAATCGCCACTTGATCGGCCTTGTCAGCTAGGTGTCGATCAATACAATTGTAGGTAATATTCATTTTTCCATTGAGGAACCATTTTACAGCTGGTTTCTCAAAATCCCACGTACAGACTTCATCATAAGCTTTAAACCAAGTAAAAGTCTTCGCCTCTTTGTCCCAAAATTGTTCTGGAGATTCAACACTTTGACGATAAAGCTCTTTGTAATGATCTAAGTCTCGTATTTGGGTGGTCATATTTTAAGGCTATTTAGAGGTTTTGTGCTTTTTTACTCAATTCTAAGATAATTATTCTTTTTCAGTGTTCTATTCTCTGATTTAATAAAGTGTGTGTTGCATTCTTCGTTTTTATTATTGAATTATTTATTTGCTAATAAATACGTAATAAATAAAAACAGAAACAAGCATAATTTTATTTAAGCATCTAGCCGACTGCCTTTCGAAACTAACAGTAAATCTGCCAAGACCAAAGCTGCCATGGCTTCTACTATGGGTACGGCTCTAGGAACCACACAAGGATCATGTCGGCCTTTCCCTGAAACAGTAACAGCAGCACCGTGTTTATCGCGAGAGACTTGATCTTTCATGATGGTGGCAACGGGCTTGAAGGCGACGCGGAAATAAATGTCCATTCCATTCGATATTCCTCCTTGAATGCCGCCCGAAAAATTGCTGGCTGTTTTTCCTTCTGCCGTTAAAATGGCGTCATTGTGTTCCGATCCTTTCATTCTCGAGCCCGCAAAACCCGAACCGTATTCAAAGCCTTTAACGGCATTTATACTCAACATAGCGCGCGCCAATTCCGCATGTAACTTTCGGTAGACAGGCTCTCCAATTCCCACGGGACAATCCTGAATCACCGCAGTAATTACACCGCCTACGGTATCGCCCTCTTTACGAATCTCCTTGATGTGCTGCTCCATCTGCAAAGCCATTTCGGGATCGGGGCAGCGAACAATATTACTTTCGGTCTTGCTTAGATCTAATTGGAGGTACGATTTGTCCAGCTTCAAATTCCCTACTTCCGAAACAAAGGCATTTATTTTTATTCCATAACTCTTCAGCATTAATTTCGCCACTGCACCGCCAGCAACACGTGCAGCCGTTTCCCTCGCCGAAGAACGTCCTCCTCCGCGGTAGTCACGGATACCGTATTTTTTTTCGTAGCTAAAATCTGCATGCGAAGGGCGAAATTGATATTTAATGTGATCGTAATCCCTCGATTTTTGATTGGTGTTCGGAATCCAAATGGCAATCGGATGCCCCGTGCTTTTATCTTCAAAAACACCAGACTGAATAATGAACTCGTCTTCTTCCTTTCTTTGCGTAACAATACTCGATTGTCCCGGCTTCCTGCGTTGTAATTCTGAACGAATAAAAGCGTTGTCGATTTCCACGCCCGCGGGGCAGCCGTCGATGATTACACCAATACCTTTTCCGTGAGACTCTCCGAAGGTGGTGATGGTAAATAAATAACCAAAGGTGTTCGATGCCATAGTGCTGCTAAGTTAGCCTTTTGAGGAAGATCGAAGCCGCATTTATTAACAAAAGATGTCAGAGAAAAAGTATTCAGAAGACAAGCTATAGACAGCGATCAATCATCATTCGTCTGCTTTAATCCCTGTTTTTAAGGCAGAACACGATTTTCAAGATAATAAAAGATGTGCAAGATCAGAGAACCTCAAGCGCAGCCACAATCATCACAATTCGCAGTATCAAGAAGGTTTACTGAGGTTTTTAAATCGAAGAAAATCCAAGCAGCATTGGAGCATCCCATCTTGTCTATCTTTTGCATCTTATAAATCCTGTTCAAGACAAATGCCGAGAACATGCAGCGGGATGAATCGTTAATCATTGCTTCGCTATATGCGATCCTGTTTTTAAGGCAGAACACGATTTTCAAGATAATAAAAGATCTGCAAGATCAGAGAACCTCAAGGGCAGCCACAATCATCACAATTCGCAGTATCAAGAAGGTTTACTGAGGTTTTTAAATCGAAGAAATTCCAAGCAGCATTGGAGCATCTCATCTCATCTTGTCTATCTTTTGCATCTTATAAATCCTGTTCAAGACAAAT
>CALFBW010000389.1 GCA_937951415.1 uncultured Chitinophagales bacterium
GTGGAATTCGACTTGATTCCCTGGAATGCGCATATTAAATCCCTTCGATCGTAATTTTGAGGGAGTATGGGCGTTTGTACGCTATAGTCTTGTGAAGACCTCCAGTTATTACTTACAATATGAAAGATTTAATATACTTACTTCCTCTTGCAATTTTGGTTTTCATCTTTGCGGCCTGTGGGGAAGAATTGGACGATTCGGAAATCAATTTCGGATACGCTTATTTTCCAACGGAGATTGGGCAAGTAAATGTTTATCAAGTTGATTCAACCATATACAACTTGTTTAGCGATTCGGTGTATACCCACACTTGGCAAGTGAGAGAAGAAGTGATAGGAGAAGACACAGATGCCGAGGGGCGACCAAGGTTCCGCTTAGACATGCGTCAACGCCAAGATGATATCAGTTGGAATGGTGTATCGCCTACCATTTGGTACAGCGTTAAAACTCCAGAGGTCGCAGAACGGCTAGAAGGAAACTTGCGTTTCTTGAAATTGGTCTTCCCTACATTTGAAGGAGAGCAGTGGAAAGGAAACTCTTATATTGATACGGAAGACGCGCAATTCGTGGGTTATAATGATTGGTTGTACCGAATTACAGAAGTGGATGCACCCAAAACAGTGGGAGCTACGTCTTATGACAAAAGTCTTACGGTAGTTCAGAATGATTTTTCGAACTTGCAACAGAAAATTTATGCCGAAGAAGTCTACGCCGAAGGAATTGGTTTGGTCTTTAAGGAATATCAAGATCTGAAGCTTCAAGCGCCTAGCTTACCTCCTTTGGAAGAGAGCCCATGGCCCAATAGAGCGAATGATGGGGTAGTGGTTCGCTGGACCAGAATTGAATAAATAAAAGAAGAAAAATGGATGTATCTAAATTGCTCTCGATAATTATCGCCTTTTGCTTTTTTCTTACATCTGCTCAAGCCCAAACGATCTTGGATCGTTACTGGGTATATCTAGCCGACAAGGAGAATAATACTTATTCCGTAGACAATCCCGAAGAATTTCTGAGTCAAGCAGCACTGGATAGAAGAATTCGATGTGGCATTGGTATTGATGAAACTGATCTACCAGTTAGTGAAAGTTACGTTTCAGAAATAGAAGCTAATGGCGTAGAAATTCTTCATACTTCTCGCTGGTTCAATGCAGTAGCAGTATCTTTCGACAATGAACAAGAAGGAACAATTGAAGCCATAGAAGATTTGCCTTTTGTAACAGGAACGCTATTATTAGAACAGCGCATTGTAAATGGTAAATTGGCAGGAGAGGAACCTGCACCTCTAGGAGCTCCCACACCCATTCCTGGATTTTATGGAACTGCGGGTCCTCAGATTGAAATGCTGAAAGGAGAACAGCTGCACAATAGCAATTATGATGGAGAAGGGGTAACACTAGCCGTTTTTGATTCAGGATTCACAGGAGTTGATCAAGTTGATGCCTTCCAACATTTATTTCAAGACAACAGAATCTTATCTACCTACAATTATGTCGAAAATGAAATAAATGTTTTTGATAAAAACGATCATGGCACTTTTGTGTTTTCCATTCTTGCAGCCAATAAGCCCGATGAATTTGTAGGAGTTGCTCCTGGGGCGAACTATCATTTATTTATTACGGAAAATTCAAATTCAGAACGTAGGATCGAAGAAGTGAACTATGTCGTGGCTGCCGAAAAGTCGGATTCACTGGGCGTTGATATTATTACTTGCTCATTGAATTATGCTATTTTTCAAGGGGGAGATGCAAACTACGACTATGAAGACATGAATGGCTCTACCACAATTATTTCACGTGGAGCAAATATGGCCGCCGAGAAAGGAATATTAGTGGTAAATAGTGCGGGAAATAACTTTAATTCTGATTGGGAAAAAATTACTGCTCCTGCCGATGCTCCTCAGATTTTATCGGTTGGCTTAGTGAATGCTGCACAAGTTTTTGATGATTTTGGTGCTACGGGCCCAACCATCGACGGAAGAATAAAACCAGAAGTGGTAGCTCAAGGAATTGAAACAGCAGTTTTAGATCCGAACGGCAATTTTGGAAATGTAAACGGCACTTCCTATGCTACCCCATTAGTCAGTGGCTTAGCAGCTTGCTTGTGGCAATGTAGTTTGGAAAATAAATGCAGCGACGACATTAAATCGGCCATAGTTTCTACTGCCTCAAAAAGCGCAAACCCCAACAATCAAATTGGTTACGGTATTCCAGATTTTGCAGAAGCGCATGAAGCATTGCAATTTTGTGCTCCTTTGGGAATAAATGAGATTGCTGAGCTAGAGGAAAATCCGTTTTCTCTTCAAAGTGGTTTTTTGCTAATAAAAGAGAACGCAAATATGCTGGAATATCTTCGAATTGTTAGCTCAAGTGGTCAAGTTTTACTAGAACAAAAGCTAGATCAATCTACCCATAAAATAAAGCTACCCTTAGGATTGGAAGAACAGAATTTTTTGTTGGTGCAAGGGTTTTATCCTTCTGGAAAAAGTGTAGGGCAACAACTATTTATTCGCTAGTTAATTCCTTATCAAAAAGAAGAAAAGCGTTTCTTGAAATAAATACTACTTACGATACTTCTTCTCTTCCCCTTATTCTTCTTAGCTTTGGTTAGTTTAGATACTAAAATCTTCCATTATGAAGCTGGCTGGAGCATCGTTTCTTTTCGCCGTTTTGTCCTTGTTATGCTCATCTTTTATGCAAGATGTTGTTCCTGTTGAAATGCTTCTGTACAAGGGAGCCATTGAAAGTTCAGGGCAATCCAATTTCGAATTAGCGGAGTGTATTTCCAGCTCCTCCATGATTTATGACATCGAAACGCGTACAGAATTAGAGGAAGATTCGAGGGATTCTTCTTTTGTGGCAGGCGCCTTTTCTTATGGGTATTTTGTAGATGATTATCAATCGCCCGCAGGGCAAGTGCGCTTCAAATTTGAGTATGTCATTCGCAATGATTCTGTGCTCTACCAATTTTACGACTTCGAGCACGAACAAGCGGAATCGAAGTTTGAATCTTTAGGGCACTTACCCAAAGAATGGAACGAAGAAGTCAAGCTCGTCTTTTCTAAATCGCAGTATAAAGAAATACTCACCGATATCGAGTTGAATGTAGCGAATGCAATTCGGATGGTTCGAAAGTATTGTGCTTCAAAAGAATAATCGATAAGTTTTCAGGTCGATAAATCCATAGAATTAGAATTTTCAGCAGTCAGTGCTTTTTGTTAAAGAAAAGCGAAAATTTGAAAATCGATCAACTTCAGCATTGCAAGGATGTTCTTTCTGTACAATCAAAAAACAGAGAATGATTGCAAATAGAATAGTTAAGAATAAATTATCAGCGCTCCATAAAGACGCGAAGAAAGATTTTCTAAGAATGGGCAGTGGAGTGATTAAGTCTATTTATAGACCCTTGCAACCCGAAGATATGAAGTTGGCTTATCTACCAATTTCAAGAAGCCAAGGCGAATTTCTACATGAACTCATTTTGGAAAGCGATTGCAAGCAGATCGTAGAATTTGGCACCTCTTTCGGAATCTCAAGTATTTATCTAGCGGATGCTTCTCGTAAAACCAATGGGAAATTGGTAACTACCGAGCTACTCGAAAGTAAAGCGAAAGTAGCCATTCGAAACATTGAGGAAGCAGGATTGTCCGACTTTGTTGATGTAAGAATTGGCGATGCAATGAATACCCTAAAGGGATATACTGAGCCCATTGATCTCTTATTTTTAGATGGTTGGAAAGACCTTTATCTGCCACTTTTTAAGATGCTGGAAAATAATTTCCATCAAGGAACAATAATTTATGCCGACAATATGAATATGTCCGGTACAAAACCCTATGCAGATTATGTAATTGCGAACTCGAATAAGTATTCAAATCAAATCGTAGATGGAGGCAAAGCTTTTCTGACCACTGCTCTTTAAAGATTTATTGCTGAAACTATAATCTAAAAGAGGGGAGAAGAAGGCTTAAACTTTTTCAATAAATGCTTCTACTGCATTGCTTAAAAGCGATTTGGTGGAAGCATTTATTTTTTAAATAATTCATTCAAAACAAGATTCGTCTGCACTGATAGAAACGATTGAAGCTTATCACGAAAGAAGTAAAGTGATTACCTTTAGTCTTGATGGATGAATCAGTTTTGCGTTGGTGGGAATTGCTGCATTTGATTGTCTTGATCAACATGATCTTGCTCGGAACCGTCTTTTATTTATTACAAAAGAGAAAGTCCGTTTTATCGGATACGGTGTTTTACTACCGCAAGTGTCATTTTTTCCTCACCAGCCTGTATGTCCTTGGCTGTGGATTTCGTTCCATTTTACCTCGTGGAGATATTCGGCGAATCGTCCTTTACGATCATCCACTCTCCGCCATCGTCTTTGGAAGAACTGCGGCAACCATTGCCGAGTTAAGCTTCGTGGCACAATGGTGTTTATTGCTTTATGAATTGGGAAAATATACCAAGAATAAAACTATACAATCACTGGCGAAATGGCCCTTGATTTTGATTTTTATTGCCGAGTGCTTTTCTTGGTACGCTTGTTTGACGACCAATTATTTGGGCACCGCCATTGAAGAATCCCTTTGGGCGGTATCCGCATTTATTACCATTTACGGCTTTTATCTAGCACTCCCATTCTACAAGTCTGTTCAAAAGCGATTTCTACAATCTGGGATCGTTCTAGGCTTTTTGTACATCTTGTACATGGTATTTGTGGATGTTCCCGCCTATGTTTCTGGATGGCGAGCGGCCGAAGCGGCGAACAAAACGTATCTGAGTATCGCCGAAGGATGGTCGGAAGTCTGTAATCAATTAAACCTAACCACCAGCTACCAAGATTGGCAATACGAAATGGTATGGATGACCCTCTACTTTAGCATCGCCGTTTGGATCAGTCTGTCCTTAGTTCTTACTCCAAGCCTCGAAAAAACCGTTGGAGCAGATCTGCGTGTCCACCCGCGCATTGATTGAATTGCGTTTCCGCCCTCGCATTCGCATTAATTGATTTGCCTGTGCAACATTTAGCTATAAAACAGCCTAAGCCTTCTCCAAAATCAAGGCATAACCTTGCCCAACCCCAATACACATGGTCGCCAATCCATACTGTTGGTTTTTCTCGTGTAGCTCTATGGCACAACTGTGCGTAATCCTCGTACCAGAAACCCCTAGCGGGTGACCAATGGCAATAGCACCACCATTCGGATTTATTCTTTCATCATTATCCGCCAAACCCAATGCACGGGTACAAGCCAAGCTCTGTGCAGAAAAGGCTTCATTCAGCTCGATCACGCCCATATCGTCCAGACTTAAACCTGCTTT
>CALFBW010000390.1 GCA_937951415.1 uncultured Chitinophagales bacterium
CCGACGGGGATCCTTAGTTTAGAAGATTGAGTACACTCATATGCAACTAACAGAACGGGAATTGGTAAGTATCTTGCATAATAGAATGAGCGATATACATTTGACTGATTTAACAGTTAGCTCCTTAACAACTACGTAATTAAACTCAAACCTTCTAACTAGCTCTCGTAAATTTTCAAAACAGCTTTGTTGCTTTGATAGTCCTAAGATAGTGAAGGTATTAAGTTTGCAAAAGGTACAAAAATGGGAAGGAGTCGAGAATCAGACTTTTGTATTTTGATCTAAGTAGTTGTTGATCAGCAACTTGATAAGATCGAAAGTCGATTTTAAATAAATTTGGAGACAGCTAAAAGGTATAAAATCCACTATCAGTGGTATCTCTAATCTGTTGAGTGGCGGCAAATGTAAGTCGATTACCAATCTTCATTTGGTGTTTCCCAGTTTTTATACGCTTCTCGGGTTCTTACTTTGCGCCATTCACGCTCAATAATGAGCTTTGCGATAGAAATGGAGGGCGTTTCCGAGGGAATCTTGTTCTCTAAAATTTTTCGGATGGCTGTTTCATCCACATCCATAATGTACAACATATTGAAAAAACCGCCCGGATTCTCTTCCATCATGCGCTCTACAATCTTACTAACATGTGTCAGTAAATTTTGTTCTGAATCATCGCGAGGTAAAATACCTCGGGGCAAATCGAGCTCGTACTCAATTTGCCCCGCGATTTTAGTTCCTTCAAATTTCACTTTGTGATTTTGTGGATGTTCGTTACTTTTTGATCTTTCCAACCATTTTTGCTGGAACCACCTTTTTGTCAAACTCCTTGTCCGTTAAAAAGCCCAATTCAATGGCGACCTGCTTTAAGGTCTTGTTGTCTTTGTAGGCTTTTTTCGCAATTTTGGCTGCATTGTCGTAACCAATGTGCGTGTTGAGGGCCGTTACTAACATAAGAGAGTTGTTTAGGTTCTCTTTTATTACTTCATAATTTGGCTCAATACCTCGTGCACAGTTTTTCTCGAAAGATGCTGCAGCGTCTCCCAATAGGCGAGCAGATTGTAAGAAGTTGTGAATCATCATAGGCTTGAACACATTCAACTGAAAGTGTCCATTCGAGCCACCCACATTTATTGCTACATCATTTCCTAGCACTTGGGCACAAACCATGGTCATGGCTTCCGATTGGGTAGGATTCACTTTGCCAGGCATAATCGATGATCCAGGTTCATTAGAAGGTATGATGATTTCACCGATACCACAACGTGGACCAGAAGACAACATTCTGATGTCGTTGGCAATTTTCATCATGCTAACAGCCACTGTTTTTATTGCTCCGTGTGCTTCCACGATGGCATCATGAGCAGCTAAAGCCTCGAATTTGTTGTCGGCCGTTTTGAAAGGTAAGCCGGTTAAAGCGGCAATTTTCTTTGCAACCGTTTTTGCGTAGCGAGGAGGTGTGTTGATTCCGGTTCCAACTGCGGTTCCACCTAAAGCGAGTTCCGACAGATGACTGAGCGTGTTTTCAATGGCTTTTATTCCATGATCCAGCTGCGAAACATAGGCAGAGAATTCTTGACCTAAAGTAACGGGAGTTGCATCCATGAAATGGGTACGACCAATTTTTACGATAGACATGAATTGCTTCGACTTATCTGCAAGGGTATCTCGTAAGCCCTTCAATTGCGGAATGCTGCGCTCCACCAAAAGTTTGTAGGCAGCAATGTGCATGGCAGTAGGGAAGGTATCATTCGAAGACTGCGACTTATTTACATCGTCGTTGGGATGCAAGAATTTCTTTTCATCGCCCAGCTTTCCACCGTTAATAACGTGACCGCGATTGGCGATAACCTCATTGACGTTCATGTTGCTTTGTGTTCCTGAACCTGTTTGCCAGACCACCAAGGGGAATTGATCGTCGAGTTTTCCTTTGAGGATTTCATCGCAGACTTTTCCGATCAGGTTTGCTTTCTTTTTGGTAAAAGGCGTTAGCTCAGCATTGGTTTGTGCTGCAGCCTTTTTTAGAATGGCGTATGCTTGAATCACTTCGATGGGCATACGAGTACTTTCGTTTCCAATTGCGAAGTTCTGAATCGAACGCTGGGTTTGCGCTGCCCAATACTTATCTGCCGGCACATTTACAATGCCGATGCTATCTTTTTCTTTGCGGAATTTTTTTGCCATGCCGCAAAAGTAAAGGCATTTAGGCGTTTATGGAATAAAATGCTTCAGTCGCTGATCTATTAAAGGTCAAATGTCTTTCCCTTTCGTTTCTTTGGGAGCTCTTCTCCTTCAGGGACAGGAAGTTGGTCTAAGGATTCTTGTAAGCCTTCGAAGAACTGTAAAAAGCTGCTGTCATTAAATGCCTTCTCCATTTCTTGCAGCATTTGCGGCAGTTGTTCCATGGCCTCGCCGTTAAACAATTCCATCATTTGATCGAGTTCTTGGCCGTCTAAGCTCTTTTGTAATTCGTCTAAATTGGGTGCTGCTTCTCCCAATGGTTGTGCTCCGCCTAGGAATAAGTCGAAGAACGACTGCATTTCTCCCATCGAACCGCTGAGCATTTCCATGCTTTTTTGGAGTTCTTCTTGCAGGCTGCCATCTTCCAAGACTTTTTGCAGCTCGTCGAACATTTCTGTGGTCGGAATTTCGAGTTGTGTGCTGTCTTGTGCGCTGATGGCGACAAAGCTAAGTAAACCTAAAATGCTGATAAACAAGGTCTTCATAAGTGGAAAGATAGTTTGTAATAAATGGTTTCCGTACTGTTTGACAGTTGATTTGGCTAAACGTTTACTAGCAGACGCTTAAGTTTACGGAAGTTTGAAATTTTAGCGGACTAAGGGCGTTATATTTACTTCATGGTGAAAATCTTTACGTATTGCCTTGCTTTTTTCTTAATGGGACCGCTGTATGCCCAGTTAGGAGGCGATGCTACCTTCGGATTTTTGGATTTGCCAGGTTCGGCTAGAGCCAGTGCTTTAGGTGGAGATCAACTTGGATTGCTCGACCGTGATCCAAATTTGGGCGTTTTCAATCCTGCGCTTTTGGCGGATACCATGCACCAGCAAGTAGCTTGGAGCACTGCTAATTATGTGGCAGACATCAATTTTGGTCAATTTGCCTATGCGCATAAAATTGACAGTCTAAGCACAGCGGCTATTGGAATTAAATACATTTCGTACGATGATTTTCTGGGTGCTGATGCAACTGGAGCTTCTACGGGAACCTTCAAGGGTAACGAGCAAGTCGTTTCATTTGGGGCTTCTCGTTTGATGGGTAAGTTTCGTTACGGCCTTAATTTGAAGGGCATTTTTAGCACATTAGAATCTTACAGCGCAATAGGAGTTGCTGCAGATTTGGGTGTGTCTTACCACAATCCCGAAAATCGCTTTACGGCTTCTCTACTCGTGCGTAATGTTGGTCGTCAAGTTTCTACTTATTATGAAGAAGCGGAGAACGAGCCCTTGCCATTTGATGTGCAGATAGGATTCAGTAAGCGCCTAAAGTATATGCCCTTTCGTTTTATGGTGACAGCGCACCACTTACATCAATGGGACATTCGCTACGATGATCCTAGGGATGAAGATGACAATTTCTTTGTTCAAGATACCACCGAGTCTTCTTATTTATTTGATAAGTTCATGCGGCATCTCGCCCTTGGCGGCGAGTTGTATTTGGGGAAGCATTTGACGGTTCGAGTAGGCTATAATTATTTGCGCAGACAAGAATTGGCCATTGATAATAAAAAGGGAATGTTGGGTTTCTCTTTTGGTGCTGCCATTCGTATTAATCGTTTTTATTTGGAATATGGTCGTGCGCGTTATCACTATGCAGGTGGAATTAATCATTTTACATTTGGTATGAACCTGAACGATTTTCATCTTCGTAAAAAGCGAGCGCCCATCGTAGAAGCGACAAATTAGGCGCGCTTGCTTTTTTATCTTACTATTTTTTGGTAATAAATATTTACGATGCTCCTTAAAGTGGCTTATTGGATTTTCACATTATTGATGTGTGGACTTTTTGCCTTTTCTGCTCAGATGTATTTCTTGAATACAGAAATGGTCTTCGGATTTTTTGAAGGAATGGGTTTCCCGACTTGGATTGTGATCCCCTTGGCAGTAGCCAAAGTGTTAGGAATTATGGCAGTTTTAACAAATTGGAATAAAATGCTCAGCGAGTGGGCCTATGCAGGTTTTTTCTTTGATGTGGTTTTAGCTACTGGAGCACATTACTATGCAGGTCACGGCGCTTTTGGAATGTCTTTCGCGGGGATCTTTTTAGTGCTTACCTCTCGGGCTCTATTGAGGTTTAGGTGATGGATTTGATGGTTATTTATTAATTTATTAGTTCGCCAAATTTCGAAATACTGTACATTTTATACATTTCTATGATGAAGAGTAGCTTAAGGAAGTATTCACTTTCATCATTTATATCGCGATTATTGAGATAATAAGTGAAACCTCTCGCCGCCTGGATCGCTGAAAAAGAACCTACTTCTGACGTATTTTTAAAGTGCATAATGAGCAATGAATCTAATTGCTTCAATGAATCTAAAGTAAAGAGTAAGCTCCCCGTCTCTTTTGCGTAAGGGTATTACTTGATATTTTTTAAACGACTTATTATCGAAGAGATTTTAAGGCTGTCTCTAATTATCTCTTTAGGATCAAATTCATCAACATCCTCCGATTCAGGATAACTAATTTTAAATGATTGCCCATCATACCAAACTGAATCTGGATAAAGGGTGTCGTACTTTCCAAACAAACCAATCTCTCTGTACTGTTCTAGTTTTACGGAGTCAATTTTCCAATAGTCCTTGACATTTGCTTTCGAAAAATCCCTTAAATAAGCTTTGAATTTTGACTCTTCCTTAGGGTATTTCGAAGCTAAATAATTGTCGAAATCAGCGATGATTTCCTGGAGACAAGATGCTTCTTTTTTGCTTAGAGCCTGCTCAAAAAGGGTGGTGCTTTTCTCCTTCTTTTGCAAGCATGAAAAAAGCGAGAAGAGCAATATGACAGTTATCCATTTTTTCAAGCGATAGAAATAGCAAGTTTAATATAGTTGGTAATAAATGGATTTCAAATAAGCACCTTCGGGAAATCCGATAGGGTGATCGATGTCGTGTTGTGTTTTTTCTAGCACTTTAAACTTTCGTCCAGATCGTTGTAATGCTTCTTGATTAAGTAGTTCGAAATCTTCGAGGTTGACCCGAGAAGAACAAGAGGCTAGAAGCAGAATCCCATTACGTGCAGTAAGTTGAATTCCAGCTTTGGCTAGTCGGCGGTAGGCTACTTTTGCGCGTTCAATTTCATTTATTTTCTTTGCAAAAGAAGGAGGATCGATAACCACTAAATCGAATTTTTGTCCTTGTCTTTTTAAGCTCTCCAAACCTTCAAAGGCGTCTATTGCCATGGTTTTATGCTTGCCCGAAAATTTATTAAGTGCAGCATTTTTTTTTGCCATTTCTAGGGCTTGTGCACTGATGTCGATGCTGGTGACTTCGCTTGCGCCTCCTGCTAAAGCATGTACCGAAAAACCACCGGAGTAAGAAAATACATCGAGCACTTTCTTGTCTTTAGCCAGTTCGCCTATTCGTTTCCTGTTGTGACGGTGATCAAGGAAATGCCCGGTTTTGTGCCCATGTACCACATCGCATGAAAAGCGAACGCCGTGCTCCATAAATTCAATTTCGGTTTCTGGGAGTTCGCCGTAAAGTAATTGTCCGTTTTGAAGGTTTTCTGGATTGGGTTTATCTATTAGGTTTCGACTTAAACGAAGAACCACCGCTGTTCCCTTGGTAACTTCTTGGATAATGGGAAGTACTTCCTTTAAATACGGAAACCAAATGGCTGAATAAATTTTTACCACCACAACGCCTGCATAAACATCGGTAATGAGCGAAGGCAAGCCATCGTTCTCTCCAAAAAGTAAGCGATAGCTATTGGTCTTGCTTTTTAGCAGCTCTTTTCTTTTTTCAAAGGCTTTATTTATTTTATTAGAAAACCAAGGGCGATCAATTTTTGCAGATTGATGATGTACGAGTAGTTTTATTCGAATGGGAGATTCTGGGTCATAAAATCCACAGGCCAAGAATTTGTTTTTTTTATTATCAAAAATAATGGCGAGATCTCCTGATTTTCCTTCTCCTGATATTTTCGTGATTCCATCGGTGAATACCCATGGGTGTCCTTTTTTAACCATGCGCTCAGCAGCTGGTTTTAGCTTAATAGCCAGTCTGTTGACGGAAATTTCTGGGAGGGTACACCACATGCACCAAAGGTACTTATTGATTGCTGAAATGAAATCAGTTATCGAACTAAAGAAGAATTCGCTCATTGAAAGAGCAGCTCTACTACTAGTCTTTTTTCTTAGGTAGCAGTAGCCACATCCATCCGTAGTGATGATATTTGTCGGCAAAATCGAGGGCTTCCTCGCCAGCGCCGGCATAAATATCGATATGCCCTGGCCCTTTGATGGCTCCGCCTTTATCCTGCGCCAAGAATAGGCGGTATTGATGTCCTTTCAGTTTTCCATTCGTATCGAGCATGGGCACATAAGCCAGTAAAATAGAGCCTAAGGGAATGTACTGTGGATCAACTGCGATACTGTGCATGGCCGTTAGCGGAACATTTGCAGCGCCTACGGGTTCGCTGCCGCTTTCTGTAAAAAATACGTAGGAAGGATTTTCATTAAGTAAATCCAAATGACTATCGTCGTATTGCAAGTAGGCTTTTACCGAGGTTAGTGATACTTCTTCTTCGCTAATACTTCCTTGGTCAACAAGAATTCTTCCGATTCCTTTGTAGGCATGGCCATTTTTCCCTCCATAAGAAAGGAGCACTTGCGTTCCGTCTTCGAATTCAAGATAGCCAGAACCTTGCACTTGCATAAAATAGTTGTCAATAATGCTTTTGGTGTAGGCGATTTCTAAGCCTTGACCTTCTAGGATTCCATCCGTGTCGATTTCTTTTCTCGTGGGACGTTTCCCGTTTGGCCAGTATTCGGGTTTCTCGTATAAAGGGTATTTGAAGGTTTCGCTTTTGGTTCTACTGGCTTCGATGACAGGGATGAAATAGGAAGTCATTTGAACATTCCCCTTTTTATCTTCTCCTTGAATCATTTGAGCGCTCACTTGATCGCACAAAATACCCGAGCCATCCGTCAACCAAGTTTCTAGAATTTGATTGGCTTCTAGTAAATCTTGATTGCTGATGTTCAGGCTACCACATTGATGGCTGCGGGAAAGTCCCTTTTTATTTAAATAGCGTTTCTGTTCCTGAATATCCTCTAATATTGCCTCACTGTCACTATCTGGAATGATGGTATAAGGTAAAATGCAGACTTCAGGATTGAGGTTGGTTTCTTCGAAAATTCCGCTAAACTCGAAGTTGATGGGTAGTTTCCCATTTCCTTCAAATTCATAGCCTTGTCCAATTTTGGCTTTGGAACTTTGTTTGGTCGAATCCTTTAACTGCTCCACAGCAGGAGCTTCTTCCAGATTTTGACTCGGAGGAGCTTGTGCACCACAAGCCTGTGTGCACAAAATAAAGGCCGTTGAAAGTAGAATGTGTCGTAGGGACAAGACCATTATTTTGAATTAGTAAACTATTTTACGAAGCAATAAAGCTACTTTTATCTTGTAAACCTACTTAAAACGGAGCTTATGAGCGCAGGATCGATTCGTCTTTTTATTTTATCTATTTGTTTAATTTTTATTTGTTTGAATATTTATGGACAAGATAGTTTGAAGGAGAACAACGACAGAGGATACATTGTAAGCGTTGGTGATACGCTACCTGCTATGGATATGATATTGATGGATGGAAGCCTTGTCCACAGCAGTGATTGGAAGGGAAAAGTGGTTTTGCTCCAGTTTACGGCAAGTTGGTGCGGGGTATGCAGAAAGGAAATGCCGCACATTGAAGCGGATATTTGGCAAGAATATAAAGATCGGGAGGATTTTGTTTTGATCGGTTTGGACCGCGATGAACCGCTAGAGAAGATGCAGAGTTTGGCAGCCTCTACGGGAATTACTTACCCGCTGGCCTATGATCCAGGAGGGTATTTGTTTCAGAAAATAGCAGAGAAAAAGGCCGGCATAACCCGTAACATTTTGGTAGATGAAAATGGTGTCATTGTAATGCTCACTCGATTATATGACAAAGCAGAATTTGAAAAACTTAAGGAGGAGTTAGCCGCTTTGCTTAAAAAATAAAAGTCATGGAAGCATTGGTGATTCGACCGGCTGAAGCAGAAACGCTATTAATGGGAGTACTTTTGGGAAGGTGAATGCGTTTTAGGCTGAACTGGCTTATTGCATGGCAATGAAATGGAATAGTGAAACTAGTGATTTTTGACATTGATGGAACCATTGTCGATTCAGTGGAAGCGGACAGCCGCTGTTACATCCAAGCGTTTAAAGAACTGTTCGATATTGACTTGGGTAGAGTAGATTGGAATACTTTTACTCATGTGACAGATACGGGTTTAGCCATTGAGATTTTCGAGTTTTATTTAAATCGAAAGCCTTCCAAGCAAGAATTGGAAGCATTAAAAGCTCACTTCTATCATTTATTACTAAAAGAAAAAGAAAAATTTCGGGAGATAAAGGGTGCTAGAGATTTTATTTCACAGCTAAAACAAAACGATTCTTTTGAGCTGGGTTTTGCAACGGGTGGCTGGAAAGAAACGGCTGTTCTGAAATGTGAGTCTATTGGTTTGGATTTGAATGCTTATTTATTAAAATCTTCTAATGATCATTTTGCCAGGAACAAGATTATTGAGTTGCTAATAAATGAAGTACGATCGATTCATCAGGTTTCTGAATTTGAGCGTATCGTTTATTTCGGAGATGGGCTTTGGGATTTGCGGACTTGCGAACAATTAGGCATCGATTTTATTGGTGTTGACTTTGAACAGAATGGAAAATTGTTGGCTGTAGGATGTGATTGTGTTATCAAAGATTTCAGTAATTTGAGTCAGCTGATAGAATTATTGTAAGATGTATTTGATTACCAAATTCACTAGATACGTGTAACTCTTATCTCAAATTCTCAATGATTTCTGTCAATACTTTTTTGAATATTCCTTTGTGTTGACCTCCAACGGTAGCCAATCGAATTACGCCTTTCTTGTCGATTATTACATGACTAGGGTAGGCAGGTACTTTGAAATTGCTGCGCAGTTCGATGTGTTCATCGAAGACTACATAATCGAAAGGTGTTTTACTAGTCAGTTTGTCAATGGCTTCCCAGTCGTCTAGAGAGGGCGCGAGAAAAACGACATCGTCATCATTTTTGTAAGCTTGAGCGAGTTCCGATAATTCAGGAATTTCTTCGCGACAAGGTGGGCAATTCACGAACCAAAAATTGAATACAACGACTTTACCTTCGAGGTTTTCATTGTTGTATTTATTACCTGATCGATCTGTCAATTCGAAGCTAGGTGCTTGCATTCCGATCTGGTTGAAAAAAGCATCTACTTGATCTTGTTTCGAACGAACTCTTTGTGATTTCGTGCTGTCTCTTTGTGTAATAAAAACATGCTGTTCTCCTTTCTGGTAGATGGCCTTTGAATGCTTGTAATAGCGGTAATTGGTCAAGTACTCTTTGCCCGTTACGACTTCCCAATCCTCATTGACTAAGTAGTCCCCTTCTTTCAGATAATAGTCTCCGTATTCATAATTGGTTTCATCGATAAAGCTCCACTCACTGGGAGACAAAACTTCCGGGGTTTTTACTTTCGTGCGACAACCGGCAATGACGATGATGAGAAAGGCGCAAAACAGGAATACATTCTTCATTGAGGGTAAAATTACAAGGATAATGCCGAAGCGGAAATAATATTAAGTTAAAGACTTTAGAGAGGAGGATAGACTATCTTTACGCACTTAAATAAGTGAGAACGTGGATCGGAAACTGGCCATTGAGCGAATGAAATCGGAAACCTTTGACCTACTAGTGGTGGGAGGAGGAGTAACGGGCTGCGGCATTGCCTTAGATGCTGTGAGTAGAGGAATGAAGACGGCACAAATTGAAATGCAAGATTTTGCTTTCGGTACTTCGAGTCGTTCTACGAAATTGATTCACGGCGGACTCCGTTATCTGAAGCAATTGGATTTTCAGTTGGTGAATGAAGTAGGTAGAGAGCGAGCAGTGGTACATCGTTTGGCGCCACACTTGGTGCATCCGGAGAAAATGTTGTTGCCCTTAATTACTGGTGGTAAATATGGCAAGTTTGGCACTTGGATGGGCCTAAGTGTTTATGATTATTTGGCAGGTGTTAGCGGAGAGGATAAAAGAAAAATGCTTTCTAAAAAGGAAGCTTTGGAATTGGAACCGCTCTTGGATGACCGCCGATTGAAAGGTGGTGGTTTTTATGCTGAATACCGCACAGATGACGCTCGATTGACCATGGCTTTGGCGAAAACGGCTGTTGCTTCTGGAGCTGCAGTGGGCAATTACTTAAAGGGAGAATCTTTCTTGTACGAGGAAGGGAAAATTGTGGGAATGAATGTTTCCGACCGTTTTACAGGAGAGGAATTTGCCCTTCGTGCGAAAGTGGTCGTGAATGCTACCGGTCCATGGGTAGATACATTGCGTAAGGAAAATAATTCATTAAAAGGAAAAAGACTGTACCTAACGAAAGGGGTACACTTGGTTTTGGATCACGCTGTGTTTCCAGTGAAGTACACCATTTATTTCGACATTCCCGATGGTCGAATGATTTTCGCGATTCCGCGCGGGACAAAAACCTATGTGGGAACGACCGATACCCACTACACGGAAATGATTGAAAATCCACGTACCGATCAAAAGGATGTAGATTATTTGATTGATGCGGTGAATGCTATGTTCCCTTCGATTGAACTGAAAGAGTCAGACATTGAAAGTACTTGGGCGGGCTTGCGTCCTTTGATTTATGAAGAAGGAAAGTCGGCTTCGGAAATGTCTCGGAAAGATGAAATCATGTTGTCAGACACGGGACTGATTTCTATCTCAGGAGGAAAGCTCACGGGTTACCGAAAAATGGCAGAGCGGACCGTCGATAAAGTTTCGAAACGCCTGTACAATAGCGTGAAAAAATGTACCACTGATTCCGTTAATTTGGACGATGGTTATTTTGATGATTATTCGGATGTAGAGAAGCTTTTAAAGAAATTGAATGAAAGGCTGAGCAAAGAAAAAGTAGAAAGTGATACAGCTCGTTATTTGTTGCACAATTACGGAGGAGATGCCAGTTTGATTTTGGATGCAGTGGAAGGTGCGTTTAATGATGAGTCCGTTATTTTATCTGAACTCAGTTATTGCATTGAACGTGAAATGTGTTTGACTTTAGAGGATTTCTTTGTCCGTCGGACGGGACGACTTTATTTTAATATTGAGAGTGTTCGAAATTTTAAGGAAATAGTGCTAGAAAAAATGGGGGACTATTATCAATATTCTAAGGAAGTTCGCAAAGAAGAAATGGCGAATATTGATCGACTTATTATGGAAGCTACTACTTTTGAATAGTGGTTTTTGAAAAACTGAAAGCTAGATAATTTTTTTAGCTTTTATCATTCGATCTTTTCATTGTAAGTCTTGTCTGAGTTCTAATTCCGAAAAGAGATTTTTTGCTAAAAGCGTCAATAATTCTCCAGCCATTTTTTCGTGAATTTCGAAGAATAAATAGCCGCCAAGGGTTAAATTTACTTGTGCAAATTCTATGATTTTTCTGTAAAATAAAAGCGGATCATTGTCTTCCACGAAAAGGGCAATTGCAGGTTCGTGCTCTAGCACTTTTTGCTCCATAAATGATTTGTCGCTGGTTAAGACGTAGGGCGGATTGCTAACAATAAGGTCGTATTTATTTTCCCAATCGTATTTATCGAAGTTTAAAATATCTCGCTCCAGGAAGTTAATGGGAAGTTTCAGTGCTTCCGCATTTTTATTCGCAATATTTAAAGCTTCTGCGCTAGTATCTAAGGCATGTATTTTCGCGTGAGCTACTCCTGATTTTATTCCCAAAGCTATGCAAGCACTTCCCGTTCCAATGTCTAAAACTTGAGGTGCAAGGATTCCTGTTTCTTGTAAATGTTGGATACACCAAATAGCGAGCTCTTCGGTCTCTGGTCTAGGAATTAAAACGGAATTATTTACCATTAACTCAAAGTCGATAAAAGGAGCGCTGCCTGTAATGTATTGTATGGGTTCGTTCTCGTTTAGTCGAGCAATGGCATCTGCTAAGTCGTTTTTATTAAAATGAACATCTTCCGTCAAAAGCTGCAACTTGCTTTTATTACTTAAATGCATGAGTAATAAATAACAAACTGAATTGCTTTCCTTTCCTTCGTAGTTTTCTAAAAAGTAGTTTTTTGCCTCTTGGAAAGTCATGGCTTAGTTACTGTTAGGGTAAATAGATGCGTAAATTTTTAGTAGCTCTTTTTCTTGAACTTCCCAGTTGATCTTTTCTCTTGCGGCCATGCAATTTTTCTGCAAACGTTGATGTTCATTTTTATCATTTAATAAACGATTGGCTGCATTGGCGATGGTATTGGGGTCTAGATTTTTTAATAAATAGGCCACCTCGAATTCCTCATTTATTAAGCGATATTCAGGGAAGTCGATGGCCAGTTGTGGAACTCCATTGTGGAAATAATCGAAGAAGCGATTGGCGAGCGAATAATAATAGCTCTGACCATCTTTGGTGAAAAAGGTAAAACCAAGACTGGCTCCAGCGGTATATTTTCGCAGCTCTTCTGGCTCCACAAATCCAAGGAACTCTACTTTCTGTTCCAGTCCTAGTTCTTTCACAAGCTGGACACAGTCATCAAAAACATCTCCTTTCCCGCAAATGATTAAGCGGCAATCGATTTGCGGCATTGCTTTGATCATCTCTTCTACTCCTCTCCCCACATTAACGGCTCCTTGGTATAGAATGTATGGGTCCTTTCGTATCGGTTCTGCTATCGGACGAAGTGGAGTTGCGTTTCGGATGATCTTGAAATCAGCATTGTATTTGTCTTTGAAAATTTTCGCGTAGGAGGCGCTCACGGTGTAGCGATGTTTGAGGGTGGGAACTACATGCGCTTCTAAGCTTTCCCAAATCCACTTTACAGCAGGACGATGTACCACTTCGGGAAGCTCTGGGAAATATTCATGTGCATCGTAGACCAATGGTTTCCCTTTTAGCTTAGCGGCCAAATAGCCGCCGAACATGGTATCCAAATCATTGGCAACAATGATGTCATAAGGAGTGAAAAGGTAATGAATGAACAAACGCAAATTGTGCAAAAGGTAGAAGAGCTTGCCAGAACTGACGGGGTAATGAAAGCGTATTTGTCTAAAAGGTCGCTCTTTTAAAGGCTTTGATTCGGGCATTTCCCGACCAATGAGGCAAACGTCGTATCCTGCTTTGTGCAAACTCCCACAGATTTTTTGCATCCGCTGGTCATAGTTGAGGTCATTGACCACCGGCAAGGCAATTCTTCTCGCTTTCATTCGGGCACGAAGTTATTGCATTTGGGCCTTTTGGAGGCTCTTTCGTCGTTTGGCTTTCTTTACCAAGCGCAAATAAGGGCATTTTCAAACTTATTACTCACATTTCGAGACAATTAGAAGTACATGGTTTACTTTTGAACTCTCACTACATAAAGCCCTTTTCGCGGTTTTATACTTTCCCACTACATAGTATTAATCAGCTATTCTCTTTGGAGGGTAAGCGACGACTAAGATGTAATGAAAAATACTTTCAAGTGCTATCTGGCATTGCTATGCCTTTTCGCACTGAATTACGTAAATGGCCAAGCTATCAGTATTGCTACTGAAGATGCTCAAGCTGCACGTGAATCGATTATACAGGCTTTGGTAGGAGATGGGGTTACGATCAGTAACATTACTTTCGATTGCCCGGCCGCAACTTTTGGTGCTTTTCAAGATGGTTTTCCCGATTTGGGTCAGGGAATGGTCATGGGTACTGGTGAGATTGATAATTTAACGGGCCCCAACAATTCAGACAATTACCCTTCTCCTAGTACGGGCCCTGGAACAGAAGCCGACCTAAGTCTTATTGTGAGTGAACCACTGCGCGATGTTCGGGTAGTGGAATTCGATATGATGCTGAGTGGCGACAGCCTCAGTTTTAACTATGTTTTCGGATCGGAAGAGTATCCGGAGTTTGTATGTGCAGAATTCAACGATGTTTTTGGCTTCTTTATTAGTGGTCCTGGAATTTCTGGACCATTCGAGAACAATGCAGTCAACTTGGCACGGATTCCAGGAACAGAAGATCCGATAGCGATAAATAGCGTTAATGGCGGAGCAGTGGGTGAATTTGGATTGCCGCAATATTGTAGTTCATTGTCGAACAGTGCTTATTATGTCGATAACGAGAATGGATTGAATCATGAGCTAGATGGAACGACAGTAACGTTAACAGCTGGAATTGCGGTGATTCCCTGTGAGACCTATCATTTGAAATTAGCAATCGCCGATGTCACGGACTCTTCTTATGATTCTGCGGTTTTCCTGCAAGAGGGAAGCTTACAAGCAACAACAGGACAATTGGGTTTTAGCACGGGATTCGTGGATCCTGAGACGGGTCAAGAAACGGCTATTCGCGACTGTTTGCCTGCGCTCATAGACTTAGAATTCAATACACCAGTTGGTGAAGATTTTTATTGTGAAATAAGTTTTGGACCTGGCTTGGCAGAGGGCTTGGATTTTGAAGAGGTTCCAGACGTGTTATTTTTCAGTGAAGGCTTGAGTGTTTTGAATTTTCCGATCGAGCCCATATTTAATTTTGCTGGAAATGTCGCAGGAGAAATCAACCTTCATATCGAAGTTTTTGGTCCAAATGGTTGCACTTTGATTCCGCCTGCTGATTTGGTAATACCAGTAATTCCTTCTTATGATCCTGAAATAAATATTCCATCGAGTGTTTGTGAAGGAGATACGCTTTTCTTGTCTGCCGAGGGGCTCCCTTACTATGCATGGGATTCTGATGGAACAGCCATGATAGCAAATGAAGAAACGGGAGAAACTTATGCAATTATAGAAGATTCGGAAACTTTCAGTTTCTCTGCGCTGGTAGGTAATTGCTTGTATCAAGCATCCCAAGCCGTTACGGTTTTGTCTTCTACACCTTCCGAAATTGAAGACCATTTATGTCCGGGAGAAACGGTATGGATTGATGGGGTAGAGGAATCACTACCCGGAACATATTTAATTGAATTACAAAGCAGTTTAGGCTGTGACAGTATCATTGAACTAACGCTGAATACGGTGCAAGAATACGAAGCGGATACATTACTAGAAATTTGTGAGGGAGACAGCGTATTTGTTGCCGGAAGTTATCAATCGATTGCTGGTTTTTTTCAAGAAGATTTGGAAACGGAGTTTGGTTGTGACAGTATTTTAAGATCAACAGTCACTGTGCTCAGTGCACCATTCGTAGAACCCGATTTAATGATTTGTGCTGGAGATAGTCTTTTTCTACAAGGACAATGGCAATTTACCAATGGAATCTATTTTGATACTTTAACCGCCAGTAATGCATGTGATAGTATTGTAATGTCAAGTTTGATTGTTGCTGAGTCTTATGATTTATTATTTGAAGAGAATCTGTGCAATGGAGATTCGATATTGGTGAATGGCATTTATTATAAGGAGTCAATTTTTATAGAAGATCAATTTTCCAGTAGCCAAAATTGTGACAGCATAGTAGCTTTTAATATAGTAGTGGAAGATGTGATTTTGAGCGAACAAGTAATAACTATTTGCCAAGGTGATTCTGCTTTTATTGCAGGGGCTTGGGAAAGCAATGCTTATGTATTTGAAGAATGGCTGCTTAGTTCGAGTGGATGTGATAGTTTATCGAGAACGCAACTTATTGTCACACCCAGCTTTACAAATTTGGAACAAGAGGTAAATATTTGTTTGGGTGATAGTTTGCTAATAAATGGGAACTGGGAACAGGAAGAAGGAGATTATTTAGTAATAGAACAAACCACTGCGGGCTGTGACAGTAGTATTTTATTAAGTTTAAAATTGCAGTCGAGTTTTTCAGAAGAATCAGATGTTCAAATTTGTCAAGGGGAAAGTTATTTTATTGAAGGAGCTGCACAAAGCACTTCAGGCATTTATTCAGAAACCTTTTCAACAACTGGGGGCTGCGATAGTACCGTGATAGTTGATTTGGAAGTGGTGGCTATGATAATAAATGCCAAGGATACCACGATTTGTGCTGGGGATACCATCTATTTGGCAGATCAAGTTTTAAGTGAAACGGGTTTTTATTCGCACATAAGTAATAGCTTGGGAGGTTGCGACAGTTTGGTGGAATGGAATCTAAATGTTCAGACGAATTATTTTGTGGAGGAAGTCGTTCAACTGTGCCAAGGAGAGTCTTATATGATTGATGGTGTTTTGGAAACGGAAGCAGGAATATATGCTGAAAGCTTCGAGTCAGAAAATTATTGTGATAGTACTCG
>CALFBW010000391.1 GCA_937951415.1 uncultured Chitinophagales bacterium
TTGTTTTCTCCTGACGGGGAATTGGTCGATCACATCATCTATGGTGCGCAACGTACCAATATGTCGATGGGAAGAAGTCCGGACGGCATTGGTGATTTCAAATTTTTCAAAAGACCAACTCCTTATACGGATAATACGATGAATGCTTACGAAGGTATTACCTTCAATAAGGTACATTTTTCGGAAAAAGGCGGCTTGAAAGAAAACGCTTTTGATTTGACTTTGACAAGTTTAGTGGGTGAAATTCGCTATACGACCGATGGGTCTTTTCCGACGCTTACATCTACCCTATATACGAGTCCGATTCCCATTAATGAAACGACATTTATCAGAGCTGCAGTTTTTGAGGATGAATTTATTGAAGGACTCACGGTAACGAACTCTTACTTTTTTGAAGATAATCTACTGGAGCGCAAATTACCTGTGGTTTCGATAACGGGCAATCCTGAACATTTCTGGGATGAAAATATAGGCTTGTATGTTCAAGATTTTAAGCCCGAATGGGAATACCCAATTAATATAGAATTATTCGACAATGACGGCAGCGATAGGGCCTCTATTAATGAGTTAGCAGGAATAAGAATAAATGGGCAAAACTCATGGGTTTTACCACAGAAGATGTTGGGTATTTATTTCGATAATGAATATGATAATGGTGCTGTCGAGTTTCCTTTATTTCCAGATCGTCAGCGCTCTCGATTTAAGGATTTTGTCTTGCGTCAATCGGGAAGTGATTGGAGTTACAGTTTATTTAGAGATGCCATTGGTCAAAATTTGATGGCACAGCAAGGCGAAGTGGAAACACAGGGATATCGTCCTACCATAGTATTTATTAACGGGGAATACATGGGATTACACAATATGCGCTCTCGATTGAATGACGATTTTGTAGAAGAAAATTTATTGGAAGAGGCAGTACCCTTCGATTTAATAGGGAATAATGGAATTGTTGAAGAAGGGTCAATAAATGCTTATATCTCCCTTTATTCAAAAATAAATCAGGATTTATCTGACCAGCAAAAATTTGATGAATTAGCAGAAGTGCTTGATATAGAGAGTTTTTGTGACTTTTTTATTGCTGAAATTTGGTCATGTAATACCAGTTACGGACATAATATTAAATTGTGGAAACCACAAATTGAAAACACAAAGTGGCGCTATTTACTAGGCGACATGGACCGTGGAATGATTTGGTCTTATTATTACGGTTTAGATTTTTTCTTGGACGATGACGATGAAACTCCTCAGTATGATTGGTCGCGCGAAATATTTAATAGACTATTGGCAAATGATGGTTTTAAGGACTTTTTTATTAAAAGATTAAATACTCATTTTTATACCACTTACAATCTAAATACAACGCATCAAAAGATAAGAGCATTTAGAAAGCAAATAGAAAATGAAATTCCGTATCACATTGAAAGGTGGGAGGGAACAGAGTCGACTTATGGAGATGCCATTCCTTCTTATGAAGAATGGGTAGAGGAAATTGATTTTATGCATTCTTTTGCAACAGAGCGAACAGAGTTTATTCGTTCCAACATGAAAGATCGATTTGATCTGAGTTCCACCCTTCGGTTAGACTTAATGACTTATCCACTAGGAGCTGGGAAATTATTTATGAACGATTTTGAGTTGCCTGCCGATTTTTGGACCGGGCAAGTTTTTAGTTTAACCGATTTTCAATTAGATACTGAAGCATTACCTGGTTACCAATTTGAAGGTTGGGCATTTCCTGCGATGGAAACCATTTTATTTCCTCAAGAAACATGGGAATATTGGGATCAAGGTGGAAGCCTTTCAAATGATTGGAAAGACATCGATTACGAAACCACTGATTGGGAGTCTGGAATTGGATTTTTTGGATATGGAAACGGTTGGGAAAATACGGAGATCAGCTACGGCTCTGAAGAGGATCAGAAACATGTGAGTTACTATTTCCGAAAAGAACTGGAGATAAGTGATACTTCGCTTTATTCAGGTGATTACATTTTTCAGATTCAAGCAGATGATGGTGCGGTTGTCTATTGGAATGGCGAAGAGCAATTTCGTTTTAATATGCCCGACGGTGAAATTGAGAGCAATACCTTTTCTTGGGGCGCTATTGCCGGCAGTGAGGAGAACGATTATTTCAGCTACATGATTCGGCCCAATGTACAGTTGGGCACCAATGTAATTGCGGTTGAAGTTCACCAAGTAACAGGAACCAGTTCAGATGTGGGCTTTGATTGTTTGATTAGAGCAATGAACAACTTTCCGGGTGAAGTACAGGTGAGCAATCCGCTGGTCAATATGAACATTGATGGCAACAATATGCTACAGGCCGTTTACAGTCCAACCAGTTCTTGTTTCTTACCAAATATAATCAAGGAAGACTTGGTTTTGGAAGCAGCCTGTTCACCATATATGACATCCGGAACGGTGTTAATAGAAGATGGAGCAACAGTTACGGTAGAGCCTGGCGTGGAGATTTGGTTCCCCGAAGAAGGTGGTCTTCTAGTAAACGGTGTATTTAATGTAGAAGGTACAGAAAGTGCGCCCGTCAAATTGAAGGCTTCACAAGGAGGCACTATTTGGAAGAACCTGCATTTTGAAAACACGAATCAGCCTTCCCAACTAGATCATTTAATCATAGAGGATGCTTCAAATGGAGATCACAGCTCGAAAGAGATCGCGGCCTTATCGGCTTATAATGCTGATTTGCTAATAAATGAGATTACGATCTTGGATGTGTGGGACGATCCCATCTTTGCGCAGTATAGTAATGTAGATATCAATGGCGGTCAATTACACTCGAAGGTGACTGGCGACCTGATCAATATAAAGTACGGACACTCGAACATCAGTGATGTGGATTTTATAGGAAATGATCAAGTAGACACCGACGGTATTGACTTCGATGAGGTCATTGATGGAAGCATTGTGAATTGCCGCTTCGAGGATTTTGTGGGCTTCAACAGCGACGGAGTGGATTTAGGAGAGGCTTCGCAGGATGTGCTGATAGAAAATAATTTCTTTAGGAACTTGAGTGATAAGGCAGTTTCTGTGGGACAACGTTCAACGGTGACTGCGGTCAATAATACAATTGTCTCTGCCCAGCAGGGTTTTGGAGTAAAGGATCTGGGTGAAATAAATGTGGATGGAGTGACTACCTATGGAGTTCATTTGCCCGTAGCTTCATTTGAAAAAAATCTAGGAACAGGTGGAGGAACGGTTCGCGTTCGAAATGCAATTTTTACGAACTCAGTTGATTCTACTTATTATGTTGATGAGGCTTCTATGGTGGAATTTGAATTCTCCATGGCAGATGACCTTGTCCTTGAGGGAGAGAGTAACTATTTGAACGACCCATTATTTACACAGCCTAATTCTTTGATCTTTGATTTGGAGATTGGATCTCCAGCAAGTGGAGTTGGGGAAAGCGAACAAGGAGAAAGCATTGATCTTGGAGATGCGAACATCTATTGGGAAGAAACAGGAGATCTGATGATCACCGAAATCAATTATCACCCGCAAGATTCTTCGAGCTCCGAATTTATAGCCATCTACAATCCCAATATGGAAGCTGTAGCCCTTGGCGAATACAGCCTCGATGAGGCCATTCAGTATCAGTTTCCTCCCGATTTGTTTATTGAGGGAGAAGGAACCGTTTATGTAGTGAATGATCCATCTGCTCTGGATGTAATTTTGGATGGGCCCATTTACGAATGGACATCTGGAAACCTCTCCAACGGTGGAGAGCGAATCTTACTCAGAAATAGTGGAGGAATTGTAATAGATCATGTTGCCTTCGATGACCAAGGAGATTGGCCCATAGAGGCCGACGGATTTGGTGCCTATTTGAAATTAAAGGATTTTCAACTCGACAATCATTTTGGGAAGAATTGGGAAATTGCCTTTGGCGAAGCAGTGGGTTTGTCGGAAGCTATAGAAGAGCAAGTAATAAATATTTACCCGAATCCGGCTAAAGACTTTTTATTCATTGAAACCAACTTAATGGGAACATTAGAGGTCTATGATTTGACAGGTCGACTGCTGCGAACGGATTTTAAAGATTCTTTGGATATAATGGAATTGAATGTTTCTGATTTAGAATCTGGGTTTTATTTTGTTCGCATAAATGGTCGTTTGATTGGAGATTTTGTGAAGCAGTAGAATTGCATACTTACACGGGAAAAATAATTTCTTTTTCTGGACCCAATTTCCCAATCAAAGGTATGCTGTGTTTTTGAATTTCCTTTTGCAACAATTCTACAATTTTATCTTTTACAAAATGTTCGTGGACGATTATTCCAATGGACCGTACTGGGGTAGGAGCAATGAATTCTTTTAGTTGCTCTTGTTCTGTCTTTGGTAAATCTAGACTTGCCAGTTTTGGCAGTAAGGTGATGCCTTTATTTTTAGTCACTAATTTTAAAAGTGTATCAATAGATCCCGATTTGTAAACCAAGTTTTTACCAATTTTTCTTTGTTGTCGTAAGTCGCAAATAGATTCAACTTGTGTGCGCATGCAGTGGCCTTCTTCCAAAAGCCAAAGTCGATCTAATTCAATTTCTTCAATACGATACTGTGTTTTGTTCTTTTTATTTTCCGCTTTATCAAATAGTAAAAAAGGTTCATCGTACAGATGAATTTCTCGAATGCTTTTGACGTTCAAGGGAATAGAAACGATGCCAATGTCTAAATCTCGATCCAATAGATTTTTGACAATTTTCTCCGTTGGAGTTTCACTAATCTCAAAGTTTATTTTCGGAAAATGATGAATAAAATCGTTTAGAAAAAGTGGGAATAAATAGGGAGCGACTGTTGGAATAGCTCCTATCTTTATTTCGCCAGTCATTTCGTTTTTTATTCCACCCACTACTTCTTGTAAAGTATCCAACTCTTTGTCTATGATCTTCATTTGAGAAATTACCTTAGCCCCTTCTTTGGTAATGGATACGGGTTTGGTTTTGCGATCAAAAATCAAGAGACCTAGCTCGTCCTCTAAACGAGCAATCATAGTACTTAAGGTAGATTGGGTAACGTGACATTGCTCCGCAGCTTGTCCAAAATTTAGTTGACGGGCAACTGCTAGGACGTACCGGATTTGTTGGATGTTCATTTATGTTAGAGGTTCAAAAAAAAATGTAGACGAGTGTAATTTGTTTTGCTGCAAAAGCTATTCAATTTCTAGACAAGCCAATTCTTTATTTGCTGGATTTGAAATAAAGTCTTCAATAATGTTATACTTGTTTATTAATATCTGAGCGATATTTTCTGTGGATGTATTGCCGATTCGCAACCAAATTATTTTAGGTGGGTGGCCTTTCAAGCTAGCAATGTCAAAGAAATCTGCATCGAAACTGACAATGGAGTATCCATTGTCTTTCGCAAAATCCCAGGTTTTAGCATCAGATGAATTTTCTAAGCCCAGAATTCTCACTTGTTTTACCTCTTCGAAAACATGCGAAATTTTGTTGAGTACACGGAAGGAAATATTTTGATCGAATAAAAGCTTCACTAAGCAACTTTTAATTTGTGCTCACGATCAGCGGCATATGATAAACTTGCCTGTACTTGGATCTCAGTTAATTCGGGATAATCTTCGAGGATCTGATTTGTCGTCATTCCACTAGCAAGCCAGCTAAGTATATCATAAACAGATATTCGAGTTCCTGTGAGGCAAGGTTTCCCAAATCGTATGTTCGGATCAATTGAAATATACTTTTTGTAATCTATCATAGTTGATTGATTTAAGCCCAATCTAAAGCATTTTTCAAGGATTTGCTTAGGAAGATTTATGAAAGAACGATCCGTGTTTAAACAGTACTTTCTCTAGTTGAATTGTACTAAAAACTAAAACTATCATCAATCACACTCCAAGCTTCCACTTACATTTATGTTAGTAGGAAACTGCCCCGAAGGATCGGAGAATTGCAGATCACAAAAAGTCATACGAACGAGTGTTCCTTCCGCTTCCACGTAAACATCTTGATCTGAAACGGCATTCCATTGTAAGGAAAAAGCACCACCAGCAACCGTGTGTAAATGCAAGACTTTACTATCTGGACTCCAAGTGGATAATTGGTTGAAGCTAACCGTCTTGTAGATGCCTTCTGTTGGCTTAATGTCGCCAGGAAAGATCACCGTTAAGTCACTATTCGGTCCGTTGGCAATCATGCTCCAATTGTTGCCTGCTTGCCCCAAATCAAGACCACAAGCCACAGATGAGTAGTTATCGCTTGCAGGAGAAAAGCCAAGAGGATAGTCAGAGGAATTGCTGTTGATCTCGCAGGGAGGATTTACTTCAACGCAAGCCTCACAAGGCCCACCACAATCGATTGCCTCTTCCCCTTGGTTGAGAATTCCATCTTCGCAGCTTGGGCAGGCTTCACAACTAGAACCCCCACAATCAATGCCTTCCTCGTTCCCGTTTTGAACCCCATCAGAACACGTGGGACAAATCCCGCAAATTCCACCGCAATCAACTGCAGTCTCGTCTTGGTTTTGAATACCATCTTCACAGCTAGGACAGGCTTCACAATCTGGTCCGCCGCAGTCAACGCCAGTTTCATTGCCATTCCAAAGCCCGTCTGAGCAATTTGTGTCGTCATTACATGAATCACAGGAGCCTCCGCAATCTATACCAGTTTCATCACTGTCCATGATGGAATTGGAGCAATGTGTAGGTAAGCTGCTACCTTCATCGTCTCCACACGATAGGCAGAAAAGTAGTCCAATTAGACACAAGCTGTAATAGAAAAAGGATTTCAACATAATGTGCGTGTTTAAGTAAACAAAGGTAAGCACGAAAAAGCCTCTTTAGCGGTATGACCAGCTAAAGAGGCTTTCGATTAAGACAGATAGTAGTTTTGCTACACCTATTTATCTTTCGATTCTTGCGCCTTTTCTTTTTCAGCTTTCTCCATATCGGCAGCTTGCTGTGCTTTTTGCATTTTATTCGGACGGTTTCTGTTACGCTTAAAGACTTCGAAGCGGGAAGCTTGACGAGCAGCTGGCCAAGTATTGTTTTCAGTGTTCACATCTGCAGTCTCTAAGAAAGGGTCGAGTTGAACATCTACCACCTCTTCTTTAAGTACAAAAACTTTGCTCACTGACTTTTCTCCTTTCTTCCAGATTTCTGCAGGAATGCGTTCGACTTGCGTGCTGCCATCAGCAAACTCAAACTCAACGATGATTGGCATGACCAAACCACCCTCATTGCTGAAATTCAATTCGTAGTAGTTGTAACCAGCATTGAGTAATTCTTTTTCATCTTCATCGAGTTTACTCATGTAGCGTTCGTATTCTTTCTCATCCAAGATGCTTACTTCGAAAGGATCGTATTCGTTGTAAAAATCAATCAAGCCTTCGTCGCGATCAGCATAGGTTTCAATGTCTGCATTGCGAATTTCGCCAATGAATTTTGGTGCGTCTTCTTTCTCCTTCTTTGAAATTGCTTTTTGCTCTTCCGGATTCTTATTGTTGAGTCGGTACCATTTTACATCGTTCAACGAAATGTCTACGTGATCGTTGGTGTAAAACCAACCTCTCCAGAACCAATCCAAATCAACACCAGATGCATCTTCCATGGTACGGAAAAAATCGGCTGGAGTTGGGTGCTTGAACATCCAACGGTTGGAGTACTCTTTGAAAGCATGATCGAACAACTCACGACCCATCACAGTCTCTCTCAAAATGTTTAAGGCCGTTGCTGGCTTTGCATAAGCATTCGCGCCGAATTGATGAATCGATTCAGAATTCGTCATGATCGGGCTGATTTTACTTTTGTCACCTCCCATGTAATCAGTGATCTTATATGCTGGTCCTCTTCGAGAAGGGTAGTTCTTTTCCCATTCTTGCTCTGTTAAGTACTGCACAAAAGTGTTCAAGCCTTCATCCATCCAAGTCCACTGGCGCTCATCTGAGTTCACGATCATCGGGAAGTAGTTGTGACCTACTTCATGAATGATTACCCCAATCATGCCGTATTTTGTCCGTGCGCTGTAAGTGCCATCTTCTTCTGGACGACCAAAGTTGAAACAGATCATTGGATATTCCATCCCGATCCATTTAGCGTGAATCGACCAGGCTACAGGATAAGGATAGTCAAAAGTGTATTTTGAATACACATCTATGGTATGTGCTACAGCTTTAGTAGAGTATTGCTCCCACAATGGGTTCCCTTCTTTTGGATACATACTCATTGCCATTACTTTCTTCCCATTGAGCTCCACGGCCATTGCATCCCAAATAAATTTACGAGAGCTGGCCCATCCAAAGTCACGAACATTCTCCGCCTTAAAGCGCCATGTTTTCGTTTTATCACTGCGCTTTCCTTCTCGTTCTTCTGCCTCTTCCTGTGTTGCAATGATCACCGGATCTTTGGTTTCGTTACGCGCCTTGCTTAAACGATTGCGTTGTTCTGCATTCAAAACATCGCGCTCATTTTGTAATTCGCCTGTTGCAGCCACCAAGTGATCGGCAGGAACAGTGATTTCTACATCGTAGTCTCCAAAAGCCAAAGCAAACTCTCCGCGTCCTAAGAACTGCTTGTTTTGCCAGCCTTCCACTTCATTGTAGACACACATACGCGGATAAAACTGCGCGATCGTATACAAGTAGTTATCGTCTTTTTCGAAATACTCAAAACCCGATCGACCACCAATAGCCATACGGTCATTGATGTTGTACCACCATTTTATTTTGAAAGAGAACTCACCTCCGGGATTCAATGGCGATGGCAAGTCAATGCGCATCATGGTTTTGTTTATCGTGTAATCTAAATCCGAACCACCAGTAGATTTTACATATTCGATTTTGAAACCACCGTCGAAGTCGTTGTGCAAACGTTTCAATTCATTAAAACTCATTTCGGAGCTAATGGAATTGGTTTTGATCTTGTGCGTATCAGAATCTTTTGCCCGCACGTTTTGATCCAACTGCAACCAAATGTAGTTGAGCACATCTGGAGACTGATTGTAGTAAGTCACCGTCTCTTCTCCGTGGATGGTTTGCTTTTCATCATCCAAGACAAGCTTCATCTTGTAGTCAGCTTGCTGCTGCCAGTATTCATGACCAGGAGCACCTGCAGCATTGCGGTACACATTAGGTGTGGCGAGCTCCGTTTTTAACTGACGAAACTTGTTTTGATTGGTATTGTCTTGCCCGAATACACAAGCACCCGCTATGCAAAACAGCAGGGTATATAAATAAAAAGCCGATTTCATATTGTTACCAGAATTTGGTTTGATACATCAAATATAAGGATAAGAGCATGCTAATTAGGCTCAGAACGGTAGCCCAATCCTTGAAGCGAAGAGGGCTATACTTTACAATGAGGGTAGAGAGAAACAGTAGTAGTGCTACGAAAAGGAGTTGCCCTGCTTCCAAACCCAAATTGAAGGACAGCAAAGGCCACAAAATGCTTTCTTCTTTTCCCAGTAAAGACCGTAAGTAATTCGAAAAGCCCATGCCGTGAATGAATCCGAAAATTACCCCCATCGGATAGTGAATAGCCAAATTGCCAGTTCCAGTAGAACGCAGACTAATTAGGGTATAAGCCGCGGTTAAGAAAATGGTGAGAGGAATGGCAAATTCGATCATATTGCTTGGAAACTGAAGAATACCCAAAACAGACAATGCTAAAGTAATGGAGTGCCCGATGGTAAAAGCGGTAACGATCAAAGCAATTGCTCTCCAGCGAAACCAGCTATATCCTGCGATAAGCGCTACAAGGAAAAGCATATGGTCGTAAGCAGCCCAATCGGTAATGTGCTCCAAGCCTAATCTGAAATACAAAGCAAAATCTCCCATGAATCTCTTCTACTAAATCAATAAATCAAGAATAAATAGATGCAAATAACGAAAATCTCCTCAAATCAAAAGCGAGGACAATTTATAGAGCCGCCTCTGTTAGCATAAGGATGACCCCATGCAGTAGTGTAAGCAAATGACAGTTCAAAAGCTGAAGAACGGCCTAGGTTTTCCACTAGTGGGCTTAGTTGCAAATCATAACTTAATCCCGCAGTAAAATTATCGTAATCAAGCTTAAGTACAGCAATTGCTGATTCGGCCTTCATTCCGCCATTTAGTGATTTTGTTAATCGCACGAACGACCCCAAGCTGATAGCTTTAAATGCTGTTCCTTTCTTGGAAAATTCGAATAAGTGACGATAAAACATCCCAGTGTTTATCTGCCATAAAATAGACTGCCATTGCCCATAAAAACTTGGAATTAGATCGGCATTTTTTGCCAACTTAAAAGTATGACCCATTTGAATATTTACCTTCATTGGAATACCCTCAATCGTTCTTCCCGTGAGGGAAACGTCTTGCTGACTCAAGTGATAAAAAGCTACGCCAATAAACGAATATTTTCGAGAATTTTTATTTTGATGAAAAACTGCACCCACTGAAAAGTCGACATTATTCACACCTTCCCGAATAATTGATTCTCCTGAGTTTAAATTGCTGTCGAATCCTAATCCATTGAATTGAGAAGCAAATTCAGTATTATTTTGATTTAGACTTTTTTGCGATAAGCCCAACTCGGTTCCAAAAGAAGCAAAGACATTTTTATTATTCAGTAATAAATGATAGGCGCCAGAGAATTTGAAATGATTTTCACTAAAACCAGCAGCGCTGCCACTTCTGTCCGTATAAATGGAAAATCCACCTGATAGATTTCCTTGATCAAGCATTCGTATTTTAGCATCTAAAGAAATATTGGTGCTTTTGTAATTACCATAAGAATAATCACTTTCCCATTGCGAACGGTAATTAGTCATCACGCGCAAATTTCCATTAAACATTCCTGTGAAAGCAGGGTTTGCTAATAGCGGGCTCGCTTGCACTTGACTAAAGTGCATGTCTTGTGCATTTATTTTGCTAATAAATACAGCTACGAAAATTAGAAAGGGGAGAAGGAGTAATTTTTTCATAAGATTAGCGAATAATGGAAATGTCTCCTCTTTTATTTTTTATTTCCCCATCTTCAAATTGAACCTCTGCAGTGTAGAAATAGGTGCCTGTAGGACTGGCTTTTCCTTGGTAAGTTCCGTCCCAAGCCCCATTTATTTCATCAGTATAAAAAAGCGGCGTTCCCCAACGATCGTAAACTGACCATTGAATCGAATGGATGTTTTCTCCCAAAGGACAAAAGGTATCATTTAATTCATCTCCATTTGGACTAAAGGTGTTAGGTATAAATAAGACGTTACGACAAATGTTATCCATTCGATCGGGGACAAGTTTCGTGTTTTCGTTAAGGCCTTGACTGCTGCAAGCCTTGTTCGTTGCAGAAAGTTCAACACTATAATCACCCGGGTATTTCCAATTAACCAAAGCATAATTCTCCTGTTTCTCGATGTCTTGAGGGGGATTTAAAGTCCAAACTAATTCCATTCCTTCGTTGAGATCTGTTCCAGTGTAACGTAAAGTGTCGGCCTGTTTTTCACATTGAGAAAGGGCGAGTTCAAAAGAGAGGGCAACACCATCTTGTATGGTCAATAATAAGCTGTCGTATTTTATGCAGATTCCGTCAGCGTCACTGAATTCATAAACTATGAGGTGCTCTCCCAGTGGACTTGCACTAACTCGAAATCTGTTGCCTTCTAGTACCGCGGTGGAGGAGTGGAAAACTCCTCCTGCTGGTGAGGCCTCCAGTAGGAGGTCTTCTGCTGACGAACAGATGGTTTGATTTTGGGTAACAAATTGAGGCGCTTCCATTGCTTCTGAAACATGCACCAGCAGTGTATCAAAAGACTGGCAACCACTGCCATTTATTTCCAAAAACTTGTAAACTAAAGTATCCGTTCCGCTTCCGTGTAAGCTTGGGTCGTACATCGCATTCTCCAAGAAAGTGAAGGAATTGTTGATGTTAATAAAAGTGGCATCTGTTTCTTGACTAGGAGCAACTGGAATTTCCACAGCTGGATCGTCGAAGCAGAAGTTGTTTTGAACGGGAAGGAAGGTTGCTTGTTCTTCGGATGCTATAACCTTTAGTTCCGTTGTGCAGGTATCACCATTTAAGAGATAGTGTATGCTGGAATTTCCCAAAGGAGCGAGTGCAGGATGTAAGACATTATCAATAACACCTTGGCCGATGAACAGCCCGCCCGACTGCTCCGCAAAGTCCATCAACTCGACGGGAGCTTCAGAATCGCAAACGTTCAACATATGACCATCATTTGGTCCAAGAAAGTCCACATTAACAACCGTACAGTTTTGAGCAGGCAGTTGAAAACACACTGTAAGTAAAACACAGACGACTGTGCAGAACGGGGAATATTTCTTCATGGCGTAATGACTCTTAGGCGAAGAGTAATGCATGTGCTCAAGCACAATACATCATAAAAAGCAAAATGTATGCTAGTTCTGAGATTCAATGATTATGAGGGGAATTTGTGACATAAAAGGGCTTGAATCGATAGCTTGGATAAGCCGTGATATCGTAAGAGGTGTAGTTATCCACAGTGTGGAAAACTCAAGAGGTTTTGCACATATTCGGCAAGTAGGAAGCTTTGATAGTCAGGCTTTTGGAGATGAAATTCGCTCAAGACTTACTGGATAGAAACAGCCTTGAAGGGTCTTTTTGTTCTTTAAGGTGTTGATATTCATTTATTTATCATAAAAAAGCTGGATATTTGACTTGTGGATAAAAATCAAAATGGCTCTAGCTGCCGAAGTTCCTAGCTTTTTAAAACTTATCCACAGGTGTGCATAACATATTTTTCAAATGACGGAATAGTCTGCTAATTTCACAGTGCTTTCGAGCAGAACAGAGGATTAACAACCAAAAACGGGTGGAGCCGGGCTTTGGATCAGAGGGGCCTCCTTTGATCATCCATCCTTACGGAAAATCTTAGTTATGGGGACGTGTCCATGACCTATATAGGTCGTGGGTAGAAAGTAGTGTGTGTAAACGAGACTAAAAAAGATTGAGATGGAAGAGCAAGTGCATGAGCCAATATTAGCTGAAGAAAAGCAGCGGTTTGTTTTATTTCCGATTAAATATGATGCGATTTGGAAGATGTACAAACAAGCGGAAGCTAGTTTTTGGACAGCGGAAGAAATTGACCTCAGCCAAGATTTGGTAGATTGGAAGAAGTTAAACGATAACGAGCGACATTTTGTCAAACATGTACTCGCATTCTTTGCTGCCAGTGATGGGATTGTCAATGAGAACTTGGTAATCAACTTCATGCAAGATGTCACTATTGCCGAAGCTCGTTGCTTCTATGGTTTTCAGATTGCAGTAGAGAATATCCATGCTGAGACCTACTCTCTACTGATTGATACCTACATCACCGATCCTGCAGAAAAAGATCACTTGTTCAATGCTTTAGATACCGTTCCTTGTGTGAAAAAGAAAGGAGAATGGGCCATGAACTGGATCGACAATTCTCCGTCCTTTGCCCATCGTCTTATCGCTTTTGCTGCCGTGGAAGGAATCTTCTTTTCTGGTAGCTTCTGCTCGATCTTTTGGTTAAAGAATCGAGGTTTGATGCCAGGGTTATCGTTCTCCAATGAGCTAATTAGTAGAGACGAAGGACTGCATTGTGATTTTGCTTGTTTGCTTTACACGATGCTCAATAACAAACCACCGAAAGAGGATGTCGAAAAGATCATCAAAGATGCGGTGGAACACGAAAAAGAATTTGTAACAGAAGCATTGCCAGTCTCTTTGATTGGTATGAATGCGGATTTGATGTGCCAATACATAGAGTTTGTCGCGGATCGCTTACTGATCGCGCTGGGATACGACAAAATCTATAAATCTGTTAATCCTTTCCCTTTTATGGAGATGATCAGCCTGCAAGGCAAGACCAACTTCTTCGAGAAACGGGTAGGAGATTATCAGAAGTCAGGAGTTATGGCTAAAAAAGAAGACCAAAACTTCAGCCTTACAGAAGACTTTTAGTCTAGTAAAATAAGGGGACAATTTAGGCATTCCTTCACAGGGATGTTGGAGCAATTTTGCGCCCTTGCCAGTCGGCTAAACCCAGTAATAACACAGAAATACTCGTCATATTTAACCCCAAGCAGTAAATGGAAGTAGTAAAAAGGAATGGAAGGAGAGAAGCAGTGAAGTTCGACAAGATCACTGCACGCATCAACAAATTGTGTTACGGACTTAACAGTAAGTACGTCTCGTCTTTGGAGATTTCGCAAAAAGTCGTTCAAGGATTGTACGATGGTGTGAGCACCACAGAATTAGATAATCTCGCTGCGGAAACCGCGGCAGGGATGGCAGCAGTACATCCCGAGTATGCGATTTTAGCCGCACGAATTGCCGTATCGAACTTGCACAAGAGCAGTAACAAGTCGTTTTCAGCAACCATGCGTGCATTGCACAATTATAAAGACCCTATCACAGGAGAGAAGGCAGCTTTGGTCGGAGATGAAACCTGGGAAATCATTAAGAAGAATAAAAATCTCTTAGACTCAACCATTATCTACGATCGTGATTTTGATTTCGACTATTTCGGATTCAAGACCTTGGAGCGTTCTTATCTATTACGCATGGATGGAAAAGTGGCTGAGCGACCACAACACATGTTCATGCGTGTGGCAATTGGAATACATGGTGAAGATATTGAGGCAGCTTTGGAGACCTATGAGTTAATGTCGTCGAAGTGGTTTATTCATGCCACGCCAACGCTTTTCAACGCTGGAACACCGAAGCCACAGTTGTCATCTTGTTTCTTGTTAACCATGCAAGAAGATAGTATCACAGGTATTTTTGATACACTAACGCAATGTGCAAAGATTTCACAATCCGCTGGGGGAATTGGAGTAAGTCTTTCGAACATTCGCGCCAAGGGTAGTTACATTAAAGGTACAGGTGGACAGTCGAATGGAATTGTTCCAATGATGCGTGTGTATAACGACACCGCTCGTTATGTAGATCAAGGTGGAGGAAAACGAAAGGGTGCTTTTGCTATGTATCTAGAGCCTTGGCATGCTGATGTATTTGAGTTTTTGGACTTAAAGAAAAATCACGGTAAAGAAGAAATGCGAGCGCGAGATTTGTTCTACGCCTTGTGGATTCCAGATTTATTTATGAAGCGCGTAAAAGAAGACGGTCAATGGTCGCTCTTCTGTCCGAACGAAGCTCCTGGAATGTTGGATTGCTACGGAGCAGAATTTGAGGCACTTTACACGAAGTACGAACAAGAAGGAAAAGCTCGACAAACGGTAAGAGCACAAGAGTTGTGGTTTGCCATTTTGGATGCGCAAATTGAAACGGGAACTCCCTACATGTTGTATAAAGATGCAGTGAATGAAAAAAGTAACCAGAAGAATTTGGGTGTAATTCGTTCGAGTAATCTTTGTACTGAGGTAGTAGAGTATACATCGAAAGATGAAGTGGCGGTTTGTAATTTGGCCTCTATCGCATTAAGTCGTTTCGTTACGGACGAAGGAGAATTTGATCACCAGCGTTTATTCGAAATTACGCAGATTGTAACGCGCAATTTGAACAAGGTAATTGATATTAATTATTACCCGGTTCAAGAAGCGAAGAACTCGAACATGCGTCATCGTCCTATTGGAATTGGCGTGCAAGGTTTAGCAGATGCTTTTATTAAAATGCGCATGCCTTTCGATAGTGATGAGGCTAGAACGCTTAATAGAGAAATATTCGAAACGATTTATTTTGGAGCCGTTTCTGCTTCTGCAGATCTTGCGGAGAACTTGGGTCCTTATGAAACCTTTGATGGTTCGCCAGCGAGTGAAGGTTTGTTACAATTTGATTTATGGAATGTTACTCCAACTGATCGTTGGGATTGGGCAAGTGTAAAGGAAAAAATAAAGAAGACAGGCTTGCGAAACAGTCTTTTGGTAGCACCAATGCCAACGGCTTCTACCTCGCAAATATTAGGAAATAATGAGTGCTTCGAGCCTTACACTTCTAATATTTATACGCGACGTGTTTTATCAGGGGAATACATAGTTGTAAATAAACACTTGCTCTGTGATTTGATTGATCGTGGTTTGTGGAATGAAAATGTACGCAACGCTCTAATTGCCAACAACGGTTCTATTCAGCACATTGAAGGAATGCCTGACGATTTAAAGGCGCTTTACAAAACGTCTTGGGAATTACGTCAGAAAGTATTGATTGATATGTCGGCCGACCGTGGTGCTTTTATTTGCCAAAGTCAGAGCTTGAATATTTTCATGGAAAATGCCAACTACAGTAAGTTGTCTTCTATGCACATGTATGGATGGTCGAAAGGATTGAAAACTGGTCAATATTATTTGCGAACTCGTCCAGCCGTAGATGCCATTAAATTTACAGTGGATGCGAAAATGATGAAGCGTCGTCGGGACAATGAATTGGCAGGAAGAAATGCAAATACTGATGCCAGTCCAGCGGTGAAAGTAGAGCGGTCAGTGGTGGCACCAACAGCCATTTTTGAGGAAACCGCAGTAAAGCAGTTCGACAATAGTGCCATGGGATCACTTTCTCAGGATCAAATTAATCAAGTGAAAGCTTGTTCTATCGATGATCCGGATTGCGAGTCTTGTAGTGCATAAATAGAAATTTGATAATAAACCATATAAAGGTTATTGAGTAATTTCAAAAATGTTCTTTCTGTTTTCGCCAGCAGTTAGTACTGTTAATTTTTGAAATGATGAAAGCGCAACTCTTCACAGGGTTGCGCTTTTAGTTTTAAGTAAATTTGAATCTTAAAGGCTTAATAAAATCGAACGGATGAACTGTCCTGTAATTATTGAAAAAACGGGTAAGCTATCCGGAAGAGATGCAATTTATCTCGATGAAGTAGAATTTACAAGTTGTAGGGAATTAATCCTTAAGGGGGAGTTTAATGGAAGTTTATGCGAAAAGAAACAAACGCAGAAATGGATAGGGTTTAATCTTTCTTTCTATAGTGTTTTGTTTTTTAATGTAATTGAGCTAGATTTTTATCAGGGAGAATTGTCCTCAAGCTTCGATCAAATTTTGAACTCAAATCAAATCATGAGTTGGCGGTCGGAAAAATAAGCAAAGAACATCAGCACTTTGTTGTTCAAACTTATGATGATGTAATAGAAGTAATTTCGAAAGGATTTGGAGTTACTTGGACAAGCGTTTAATAAAAAGGGAGCAAACCAAAATGGCAAGCTCCCTTTCTCATTTATTATTAGAAATAAATCTTAGTCTACCAGTAATTTCTTCGTAGCAGAAATTACTCCTGTGCTGTTGATTAAACGGTACTGGTAAATACCAGCAGCGAAATCGTTAACATTCAAATTGATGTTTTTGTCACCAGCAGCCACTGCTTGCTCTGCTACTAACTTTCCATCAATATCGAAAACTTGTAATGCAGCATCTTGATCTAAATCACTAACAGTAATTGTAGTAATATCAGTAGCTGGGTTCGGGAAGTTTTGTCCCAAGCTCGTAGTGAAAGTGATTTCTTTAATTCCCGTAATCTCAGTACTATCAGGAACTTCCACTCCATCATAGAACCAGTTATGTGTGATGGCCATGAATTGGTTTCGAGCAGCTTCGTCTCCGATTTGCTCAATGCCAATGCCCAAATAAACTACTTTATAATTCTCCGTCTCGGCGTAAACACCACAAGTGTTCGCAATATTTCCTGTGTAGAAAGCTAGTGCCGTTGCGCCATTTACGGGAGCAATAACTTCAGGGTATAAGTTGCCGCCATCTACATCCAAAACAGGAGTACTTGCCCAGTTTCCATACACTGGATCATC
>CALFBW010000392.1 GCA_937951415.1 uncultured Chitinophagales bacterium
AGTAATTCGTGACGTGCAAAGTCTTTGCTCAATGCTTTTTCTAAATAAATAAGGGCTTCCGCTCTTCGTCCTGCTTTTATTAAATAAACAAAACAGATATAGAGCAAATCCGCATCCTCGCCTAGCATTTCAAAGGCTGAAAATAACACATCTACCGCTTCACTGAAGTATTCCAAATCGAAATAGCAAGAAGCCAATTGCAACCAAGTTTCCTTGTCGTACGGAAAGATTTTTAAAGCTTCCAGATAGGTCTCAACAGCTTCTTGATAGTTTCCGGTCAAATGACTCATTTGGGCGAACAGCTGCAAGTACAGTAAGTTGCTGGAATCAATATTTAACAATTGCTCATATCGGATGAGCGAGCGCTCAAAGTTTCCTTCTAGACGGTCAATCTCGGCCAATTCAAACAGAGATTCCTCCTCTAATGGCTGGAGCTGAAGAACCCGCAATAGGCAGTTTCGCGCTTCTAAGTTGCGATCTACTGCCAAGAAAGATTTAGCAAGTAATTTTAATATTTGTACTTCATCGCCGCCTACCTTAAGTGCGTCTTGTAAGGCTTCAGCAGCACGATCAAAGTCCTTGAGTGCCACCAAACATTCTCCTGTTCGTACCAAGGCGCCAGCACTTTTATCGTCTATAGCTAAAGCGTAGTCATACGCATCAATGGCTTTTTCATATAATTGTACAGCGCTAAAGGCATCACCCAGGGCTAACCAACAATGCAAAGCGTAAGGGTGTTCGTCCAAAAGTTGCTTTTGAAATCGAATGTTTTCCTCAAACAATTTATGCTCCGCTACAAAAGACAAAAATCGTTGGAAGGAATCGGTTTCAGCAGTTGATTCTAAATCTAGCAACACGGCAAGTTGCAGGTAAACCAATTGAAATTCTAACTTTTCTGCTTGTTGGAAATTCTCCAATTTGAGGGTGAAAAATTCTTGTAATTCTCCTTGGCTAATCTTGCTTTGTACCTCTGATAAAAGCTGTAATGCGCCATCAAATTGCTTTTGATGTGTCAAGATAGCTGCCTCTAAAAGCTCATTCTGTAAAGAATCACTATCCAAGCCTTTCGCCTTCTCAATGGCATCCAATGCATTCAGAATTTCTCCCTTTTCAAACAGAAACTCTGCCTTTTTGATGTGAAAAATACTCGAATATGGATGCTGCTCACTCGCCTGTAAGCATACTTGCAATGCTTCGTCAATTTGACTCAACTGCTCATAGTGAACCAGTATTTTTTCGAAGCTCTTTCGTTCGAAATATTCAATTCGATCGGCTGCTACCAAGCTTTCGTAGCGCAATATCAATGGGTCTTTTCCCAACTTTCCTCTTTTCCTGTCCTGCGATTTCAAATCCCTTTATTATCTTCTACAAATTAAACGATAAACCTATAAACAAGCGTATTTAACTATACTTGCTTTTATTTCTAACGAAATATTGAATTTCAGGTTCCTTTTAAAAGCCTCAGAAGGTGTTAATATGATCAATATATTTAATCCTTATGAGCTATTGCTACATATCAAAAACGTAAATGTGTTTATAAATAAATCAAAATCAATCATTTATCTTCTTTCGCTAATAGCCTGCATCGCCTCGCAAGCTCAAACGGAGTATTGGCAGCAAGAGCTTCATTATGCCATTGATGTCAGTTTAGACGATGAAAGCCATGAACTGGATGCATTTATGAAACTCGATTACATCAATCATTCACCAGAAAAGCTCACGGAAATTGTCTTTCATTTATGGCCGAATGCTTACAAAAGCCTCGATTCAGAGTTTGCCAAGCAAAAAGTAGAAAATGGAGACCTTACTTTTTATAACTCTCTTAAGAGCCAAAGAGGTGGTATTGATCAGTTAGCCTTCACAGCCGATGGTGATACGCTCTCGTTCACAGCTTGGAAAGATCGAGAAGACATTGTTGTTGTTCAACTAAAGTATCCACTAGAACCTGGTGATCGCGTCTTAATCGAAACACCATTCCGAGTAAAGATTCCCGAAAGCTTTAGTCGATTGGGAAGGGTAGGGCAGTCGTATCAAATTACCCAGTGGTATCCAAAACCAGCGGTTTTTGATGCCAATGGCTGGCATCCCATGTCCTATCTTGATATGGGGGAGTTCTATTCGGAGTTCGGAAGCTTTGATGTAAAGATTACCTTACCGGAAAACTATGTTGTAGGCGGCACGGGCAATTTGCAAACGCAGTCAGAATTAGATTTTTTGCGGAAAAGAGCAGAAGAAACTGCAGCTATTGATCAATTTGAGAAGTCATTAGAATTCCCTGCTTCGGCAGAAAAATACAAGGTATTGCACTACCAGCAAGACAATGTCCATGATTTTGCTTGGTTTGCCGACAAACGATTTCATGTTTTAGCAGAAGATTTCACTTTGGCTACCAATGGAGAAAATTGTACTGCTTGGGTAATGTTTACGAATCAAGAAGCACATTTGTGGAAAGACGCCTTGGAATATGTAATTGACGGAACGCAATTTTACGCTGCGAAAGTTGGAGACTACCCATACCAAAATGTCACCGCACTGCAATCGGCCTTAAGTGCTGGCGCAGGAATGGAATATCCAACCATTACCGTAATTGGACAAGCAGGCAGTCCTCATTTGCTGGAAAGAGTCATTGTTCATGAAGTAGGTCACAATTGGTTTTACGGAATGTTGGCCTCTAATGAACGGGAGCATCCTTGGATGGATGAAGGGATGAATTCCTACTACGAAATGCGTTATTTCAAAGAGAAATACGGTAGTTCCTCGGAGTTAGCAAAAGCAATTTTACCCGATTTTGCCACGAAACTCATTGGAATGGAAGGAGTGACAGACTATGAACTTGAACAGATTGTAGTACAGGCTTTAGCACGCACCCGTTCCGATCAAGCAATTTGTTCTCATTCCGAACATTTTACAGAGGCAAACTATGGAGCCATTGCCTATGCAAAAGCAGCTTTGGCGTTTGAATACCTCGAAAGCGATTTAGGACAGCGGAAGTTCGATCTAATGATGCAAGATTATTTTAATAAATGGTCCTTCAAACATCCCCAACCGGAAGATTTTTGCAGTTTACTAGAAGAGCGTGCAGCAAAAGAAATTTCTTGGTTTTGTGATGGAATAATAAATACGACAAAACGGGTGGATTACAAACTGCATAAACTCAAGCAAAATGCCGATGAAATCGGGGAAGATTCTTTTGATGCTTTGTTAGTACGGAACCATCCCAGAAATTTAGCCAGCCCCTTTTCTATTTCAGCGATCAAAGATGGTGAAATTACTGAAACAGTAAAGTACGATGGATTCAAAGGGCAAACAGAGGTCTTGTTCCCAAGTTCAGAGTATGACTATCTACAAATTGATGCCAATAATCGAGCGCCAGAATACGATCGAAGAAACGATGTGATTCGACCTCGTCCTTTCTTAAAGCATTGGAAAGGGTTCCAAGTTTCCTTGCTTCCCAAAGTAGAAAGAGATGCTACCCGGCACCTCTTCATCACACCTATGCTTGCCTGGAATTACTACGATAGAGCCATGTTGGGAGCAACGATTTACAACAACGTGTTTCCTTCGCGAAACTTCGACTTCATCCTTGCTCCCATGTACGCAACCGGTTCTGCGGGTTTGACGGGTTTTGCCGAAGTGCGTTACAAATACTATCCAGCCAATGGGCCAATATCCAAAATTCAGGTCCAATTAGCTGGTCGTAAATTTGGCTATGCAAATTACCGATTGAACGACGATGAAGATGCGGATATACAGTACAAACGTTTGGTCCCGTCCTTGCGTTTGCAGCTTCGAAAGCCAAGCATGCGTTCTCCTGTGAATGCATCCATCACTTTGCGGCATGTGCATTTATGGTCGGAACAACCCAATATTGAGGAAAATAGAAAACCCAACAATTATTTCGAGGAAGACTATGTGAATGAGCTCGCCTTCAATTGGGCCAAAGACCGAACACTCAACCCTTTCGGCTTCGAACTGGTGGCGCAACATTCTACTGATTTCTTGTATGCCTCATTAGAAGCTAATTACCAATTGTCCTTTGGAAGCGAAGGAAAAGTCTTGGATTTTCGCTTCTTTGGAGGCTCCTTTTTTAACAATGAAACCGAGGGGCGAAAGCTCGCACGGCAAGGACTTACGGATTGGGGAGAATACGATTTTCTGCACGATGACATTTATTTAGGAAGAAATCAAACAGGCTTTTTTAAAAATCAAATCTATGGAGGAAAAGGTGGTTTTAAGCTGCCAAGCTCAATAGGTCGGACGCAGGATTGGCTGTTTGCTTTCAATTTTACTTCAGATTTACCTTTTGTGGGGGGCAGGTTTCCGCTGCGTTTCTTCTTTGATCTTGGAACCACCGATGGAGAATTGGCCTATGATTCGAATTTAATGATGTTTGTCGACGAAAAGGTGGGATGGGAGTACGACATGGGACTGGCCTTGTCGCTTATCGGTGGAAGGGTTGAGGTCTTTTTCCCGCTTTTACTTTCGGCCGACTTGAAAAATAACTACGAGGTCAACAATCGCAATTTCTTCGATCGAATCAGTTTCAAAATAGATTTTGCAAGACTAGAGCCTATCGGCATGATCAGGAGATTACCCTTCTAACAACACTTTTTAACGTATGAAAGGCGATAAAAGAACATCTATTGCTTTTCTTGTGGTGATTTTCGTCTCCGTTCGCTATTTAGCTTTCGGTGTTGATCATCATTAATTAACTGGGAGTGCACTCAAATTCGGTCCGTTCTTTGACGTAGTTTATTTAGAACTCTAAGAATAAAGGAAAGATTCGTCATAGAAATCAATCATCGAGGCAACCCTTTTTATAAGCCTGTCGTTTTACCACCGAAAGAACGGCATTGAATGGATTTTGCTTTGAAAATAGAGCTCCAAACGGATGATCTGATATCAGGATGTATTGCTGGCAAGCGATTGCAGCAAAAGCAACTGTATGAGTTATACTTTGGAAAAATGATGGCAGTTTGCATGCGCTACGCTCGAGATAGAGACGAGGCAAAAGACCTTCTTAATGAAGGTTTCTTGAAAGTATTTAAGAATCTTCACCAATATAAGCCGCAACGTTCCTTAGAAAGTTGGATTCGGCGAATAATGATTAACAATGCCATTGATCATTACCGAAAAAACAAAAAACACCGAAACATTGGTGATATTGATCAAGTCTACGATCATGCTGAAGACGAACAAGTGCACGCAAATCTTGCGGCCGCAGAAATCATGAAACTTATTCAAAAATTATCTCCTTCCTATAGAACTGTATTCAGTTTGTACGTGTTGGAAGGTTTCAATCACAAAGAAATTGGCGAAAAGCTAGGAATCAGTGAGGGAACCTCTAAGTCTAACTTGTCTAAAGCAAGAGGCAAACTGCAAAAAATGATTCGAGAATCTCAAATGGATATTCGATGAGTAAGGAAGAAAAGTACATGATCGACGAAATGCTAAGGAAAGGCCTGGAGGGCTATGAAGTTCCTATGCAAGAAAGCGATTGGGACTCCATGGGGCAACTATTGGACAATGATTTTGATCAAATGATCAAGACTAAGCTCGCTGCTTTTGATGTGGACAGCAATGCAGATGATTGGGCCGATATGGAAGCCTTATTGGACGCTGAGCCCTCAAATAATGGCCGAAAGAGGAAAGCTGCTCTCCTGGCACTTTTGTTTTTCTTCCTTTCATCTGGTTTGCTCGTTTGCTACTACACGCATTTTAATGCCACAAATAAAAATACAGTGGCTGTTTTGTCGAGTACCGAAAAAAATAACAATCGTTCTTTTTCAGCAATAAATGAGGGAAGCGGAAAGATACGATCAACAGAACCGACTGAAAAGGCGAAAGCTTCAGACTCAGGAAGTCAAGAAGTGGAATTAGAAAACATTGATAAGCTCGGGCAAAATGTTGCTAATAAAAAAATAAATACTGACGAGACAGCTGACTTGTCTCCAACAGTTGTTGCTTCGAGTAATCCTGTCCAGAAGGCACCTCAGGCTCTTGATAATGAAACAGCACAGCAATCCATTTTTTCCCATTCGGAGGATTTGCATGATTCGGAGGATACACGAAATGCAACAGGTAAAACAAGCAATATTAAGCCAAGTGCTTTTTCCTCTTTAAGTCAAGGCGAACAGGCAAAATCAGCCTATGAGTTTGATGAATTCGAAAATATTGAATCGATTCAAAGACTAGCTTTACCACAGAATAATGTTCCAAGCAACTCGACGATACAAGAGGCAGAACTGACTGCTCAGGGTGCCGAAATGGGTACATTAATGGAGTCGAAGCTTGAACAGGCAAGGACAAAATCATTGGAATTACTTGCTTACAAAACGGCAGTAGTGCTTTATGAAGCAGGAGAAGAATCCCTGGAAGATCTTGGATATTTACCTTTAGTGGCCCTACCTTCTATTGCGGCATCGAGGCCAACTTGGAGCGTTCAGGCAGTGCTTTCTGTCCACCACAACTATTTCGACAATCAATCCTTGGCACATACAGGATATTCTGGAGGTTTCTCCTTGCGAAAAGACTTTCGTGGAGGAATGTTTGCTTTTGCTGGGATGGAGTATAGTGATCGATCATTCACTTCAGACAAAATTGAAGATCCTGCATACATTTTTGGAGATACCAGAAGTATAGGAATAACATACCGCCAAATTGAATTGCCAATTGGTTTTGGAATTCAAGCGAATAAGAAAGGGCTGTTTAGACCATATCTTGAGATGGCTTGGGTACCGACGGTAATAAATAACGAGACCTTCAACTTTGATGTGAATCCTTATTCGTACAGCAATGCTTATTCTGGACCTCAAATGGAAGACAACTCAGGAAATTACCTAAACTTATCCACCGCAGCAAAGCTGGATGAATCGAATACAGATCAAGGAAATGATTTCGGTTCAAGCGATATGTCTACCTTCTTGCCTCCAGAAGAACTAGCAGCTCAGTCAGTGCAAGAAAACACGGCTTTCCAACTTCCTCAATACCACCAAAACAAGGTGTTCTGGACCAATTTCAGAGTTGGCCTGGGAACTGAATTAGGTATTAGCCAAAATTCGTTCTTGAGATTAGGACTTAATTATCAGACCAGCTGGAAATTGAATGAGCTTGATTTGAGAATTGATCCCTATGAAGTGCAAAACCACAAGCGAAAGCAATCTATTGGTTTGCAAATAGGCTGGTCTTTACAATTCTAGGACTGGATTTCTTTATCCAATCGAAAATCGATTTCTAAATATTAATGCGCTCTTCTTGTGCATCAAATAAATGATAGTCAGTAAGGGCCATAGAATCCTTTGCTACCACTTCTATTCTTTTCTTATGGCGGAAAATCCACTTCCAAAGTCGAGACGGCATCCCTATTTTAAGATAGGCTTCCACAAAAGGATGTGCATGAATGGTGATGCGAGGATAATTAAGTTCTTCTAATAAATAAGACACATTCTTTTCAATATCATCCACTACTAAAACTGGTGCCGAGACCGCTCCAGATCCATTGCAGGACGGACAACGTTCAGATGTATTAATGTCCACCGCTGGCTTTACTCTTTGACGAGTAATCTGCATAAGACCAAATTTTGTCAAAGGAAGAATGGTATGCTTCGCCCGGTCAGTCGACATGTGCGAGCGCATTTGCTGCGCTAATTTGTTTCGATATTCATTGTTCCGAAGATCAATGAAATCAATTATGATGATCCCTCCAATATCTCGTAAACGGACTTGACGAGCTACCTCCGCAGCTGCATCCAGATTAACCCGCAGTGCGTTATCGTCTTGATTGGTCGCTTGAGAACTCATTTTGTGGCCACTGTTGACGTCAATCACTGTCATGGCTTCCGTATGTTCAATCACGAGGTACGATCCGTTAGCGAGATTGACAGTCTTTCCAAATAGCGTCTTGATCTGGCGATTAACTTGATGCTGCTCGAAAATGGAGACCTTTTGCTTGTCGTACTCAACAATACCTTCTTTTCCTTTCGCATTTTTTGCTAGATAAGCCCTTAGCTCATCTGCCATTTGCTTGTCGTTGACTACCACTCGATGGAAACTCTCATTCACTAGATCACGTAAAAGCCCTGTGACCTTGTCCACCTCACTTAAGAGTTTGGCGGGAACTTCTGCAGTCACGCATTTATGGACTATTGAAGACCATTTTTGCATTACTTCTACAATGTCGCGATGAATCTCTTCCGATTTTTCGCCCATCGCAGCTGTTCGAATGATTAAGCCAAATCGGTCGGAACAAAGCTTGCTAGCGATTGCCTCCAATCGATCACGCTCGTCGTTGTCTTTTATTCGCTTGGATATGGAAATCGTCTTCCCAAATGGGATAAGAACGACAAAGCGGCCAGCCAAGGTGATTTCGCCGGTCATTCGTGGTCCCTTGGTTGATATGGGCTCTTTGAGCACCTGTAGCATGAGTAAGTTGCCTTTCTGCAGCACTTCACTCATTTGGCCTCCCTTAAATATGTCTGCTTGTGTGCACACCTCTTCCATGGCAGTGGCTCCACCGGCTTCTCCTCTTGCGAGGCTAATCAACTCTTTAAAAGTGCGGATTTGCGGACCTAGGTCTGAATAATGCAAAAACCCGGCTTTATTCTTCCCAACGTTAACGAAGGAAGCATTTAAGCCAGGTAGTACTTTATTTACTTTACCTAGAAAGATATCACCTACAGAGTACTGACTATCAGCATCTTCTTGATGTAATTCTACTAAGTTTCCGTTTTCGAGCAAGGCAATGTCTATACGACCGCCTTGGGCGTTGATAATGAGTTCGCGATTCATTACAGATGTTCAAGTGATCAAACAACCAATCCTTGACCCTGAACAAGCTGTGTAATATGAATTACTTCTTCTTCTTGTGACGATTCTTTCTCAAACGCTTTTTACGTTTGTGAGTAGCAATCTTGTGTCTTTTTCGTTTCTTACCGCAAGGCATAAAATCTATTTTTGTTATTTATTAATCTCTTTGATATACAATTCGAGCTCTCGTTTAAAACCAAGGTCTTCTGAATATTTCAAACATTGTTCAAAGGCTTCTGTCGCTTTGACTTTATTTTGCAAACCAACTTGGGCTTCTCCCAAATAGTACCAAGCTTCGGCATTGTTGTTCACTTTGCTTAAAACTCTTTCCATTCGCGCTGCTGCCTTGTCGAACTGCCCACTCTGCAATCCCAACTTAGCCAATATCAAATTCGCCTCCAAATGCGTCGAATCTTTATCAGTAACTTGTCGCAACAGAGAAACTCCCTGCATAACAGCTCCTTTACCATCCACTAGAAATCGAGAAAGTAGAATTTTCAAATCGTCATCCTGAGGATGCGCTTCTACTCCATTTTGAACCAACTCAATTCCGTAGTCTAACAAGAAAGGTCCTGCAATACTATCGGCCCTCGCAAAACGAGAAGCTGCAAAAATACGCTCTCCTGATGAAATATACTTGGAAATGCTACCATCAATTTTAGCTTCTTCGCCTCCATAGTAGGCTGAAGCTTCCCAATTTCGCCATTTTTCCCACTGTTCACTGATATTTCCCAGCATAGCAGCCCGCTCATCTTTTTTTAGATTAGCTAAGTTTTTCTTCAAATTTATTAAAGAATCTCGCTGTTCACTCCCCAATCTTGCCTTCCAAAGCTCTTCTAAAACCTCTGGATCGACTTTTTTTGAAGAACTTGCTCCAGTAGGCATGCCTGAATTGGCTAATGCCGTTTCCATTGGTGTTTTAGTATTGCCAAAGGTGAATAACAAGATGGCCACCAAAAGAGCAACTACAATCAATGCCAACTGAGATGATTTCATCACTCAGCGCTGTCCTTTAAATATTTACTGGTTTTTACGGCCTCAACGAATATTTTGGCAGGCTTAAATGCTGGGATGTGATGCTCTGGGATTTCAATAGCGACGTTTTTCTTGATATTCCTACCAATTTTCTTTGCCCGCTTTTTAGTAATAAAACTTCCAAAGCCTCTTATGTATACGTTTTCTCCTTTGGCTAGTGACTCTTTTACCTCTTTGAAAAATTGCTCTAAAGAGACTAAAACGTCCACTTTCTCCACGCCTGTCTTTTTCGTAATTTCGGCGATAAGATCTGCTTTTCTCATGAACTGATTCCTTTGTAACTGTTATGTATGCTGTATTGCTCTAATGTAATCATTAAGGGTCGCCAAAAGTCGGCTATTTTTTTTAAAAAATAAAGACTTTTGAGATAAATTCGGAATCTACTGCATTGATAATCAAAGTGTAATTTCAAATTCTCCACATTTTACGGAAAAAAGTAGACATAATTGAGTAACCTTTCGAGTTTAGTTGGTCTTAATGCCTGATTCAGTTAGTTTGATAGATAACTGTTTACATAAAGAGACTCCGAATTCGCCGCGGTAAGCTACAATCTTCATCGAAAGCTTACATCTTATCACAATAGTGCACGGCTTTATGGTTTATCTTTGTAACAGTTTCTGGTCGAACTAAGTAGAACTAATTAGGATAGCTATTCTAGGGTTCTGGGTCATAAATATTAAGAGCCAATCTTAAACCATTGATTCAGATTCTTTTCCAATAGGAGAGAAGCTGAGGAACAGGATTTAAGTATGGTATAATCGGTTAAGCCTGTGTAAAAACTCGTGAAGCCGCTCTTTAATAACAATGGAAAGACAACTACTGCACAAATTCGTGCTGGTAGCCTTGAGTCTATGCATGACCCTCCTACTCAAAGGTTCATGCGTCAATTACCCAAGTGTTGCCGTGCCCGATGGAGACCTGAATGGTGTGAGTAACACTATTTTGAACACCGGTTCTACTGGTGTACTAGGCACAGAAACCCTGCTCTCAGAGGTCTGTGTACTCATCAAGCACCCAAAGTTGGATGACTTGGACATCTACCTCGTATCACCTGCTGGAACATCTATTGCTTTAAGTACAGACAATGGTGGCGCCTTTGCAGATTATGGAAACTCTCTCGACGGAAGCATGGTTTGCTTTTCAGCAGCTGGTCCCGATGGAACTATCTTGAGCTATTTAGGTGGAACTGCAGGAGAGTACATACCCGAGCAACCGTTTAGTTTGTTCAGTGGAGAAGATCCAAATGGAGCTTGGTCTATTTTGGTAGCAGATGACGACCCTTTCTTCGCAGGCTTCTTGCTTTCATGGAGTATTTCTTTTACCTCGGGCGATTGTTTTAAAGCCACAGGTGGAGATCCAATTGTACCTATCGATGCTCCTGACGTAATGTTTTCAGGCCTTGATTCTCACTATTGCTCGGACGATGAACTGGTGCTTTTAGTGGGAGATCCTCTTCCAGAACCACCTGTAGTACAAACGAATTCTTATTTAGGGGCTGGTTTTGTAATAAACGAGCAAGTAAATGGTCAAACCACTAATATTTCTTC
>CALFBW010000393.1 GCA_937951415.1 uncultured Chitinophagales bacterium
GTAGGTGATCACGTAGTTATTGCCAATGACAAAAGGCCTTTGGAGCAATTGATTAATCACAAAGAAAGCGGACAAGTGCTGAGCGCTTTAGCAGACTACCAAGAATTGTCGGGCGCATTGGATCAACAAAATCAGCACTTATTCGTACAGCCTCGCTTTTTGCAGCAAACTTTTAGAGATCATGCTTCCAAGGGAATGCGCAATTGGTTTGAGAAAAGCGGCCACACTTTTGATAAAGCCCGTTCGGCTATTGTTTATCCTAATAAAAAGAATCGCGTAGCGCATTTATCGGCTAGATTAAAATTCGGCAGTAGTCGCAGAGCTTCGTCTTCGGTGGTATGGAGTACGGTTTTGGAAGCTCCTGCCCTTTTCGCACCGCAAGTTGTGAAAGGTCCAGATGGTTTCCCGTATTTATTTGTACAAGATAAAAACTTTAAGCTTTATCAATTAAGTAAGGACGGCAAAATTGCTTGGAGTAAAAAATTGGACGGTCCGCTACTCGGAAAAATTTACCAGTTAGATTATTATCAAATAGGGAAAGTCAATTTCACCTTCAATACTGAGCAAAAAATTTACGTCGTTGGAAAGGACGGCGGAAATGTTTCCAATTTCCCGATTCGCTTAAGTGCTGAGGCCAGCGCGGGAATGTTGATGATTGACAAAGCTAGAAATGAAACGGAAAAAGTATTTATTCCTTCACTTAATAAAAAGGTGTACGGTTACATGTATAGCGGTCAACCTTTAAGTGGTTGGAACCCGAAGGAAGGATTGGGGCCAGTAACACAATCGCTTCGCTACTTCCGTCAAAAAGATCGAGAGTACATTATAAGCTGCAATGATGACGGGATTGTGCATTTTCTTAACCGATCTGGCAACCTTCAATTTCTGGTGAATTTGGGTAGCCCAATTGTTGGATCTATCCAATTTGATCAACGCGAAGGATTGGGTGTACTTGTGGTTTCGACAGAAGATGGAAAAACGCATGTAATTAATCAAGAAGGTGCTTTTTGGTCGAAGAAATATATGGGCGAAGATCAACTCAATGCTTTTATTACTGGAAACTTTTCAGGTGATAGAAATCAGGAGCTAGCATTTAGTAGTACACAGCGCATTGGCTTAGCTACACCAACTGACTTAATCATGGAAGTTCCTATTCCTTGCTCTGATGGTATTTTATTTACTGCTTCGTTGGAAAAATCGCCTATTTCTTCCTTGGCTTGTTATTGCGCAGGGGCTCAAGAAATTCATGCTTTTAATGAAAAACTAGAGGCGGTTGTGGGATTCCCTTTGGCGGCCTCCACTGAGGCTACTATTTGTGATTTGTTTGAGAACAACGAGGCTATTTTGGTAGCGGGAGGATTGCAGCGGAATGTTTTTGCTTATCGTTTGCCATAGGGGTTTATTGCTATAAACCCTACTGATGGGGTTTATTGCTATAAACCCCTACTGACGCGATAAACCCTTGCTGATGGGGTTTATTGCTATAAACCCCTACTGACGCGATAAACCTTATCCTTCCTCCAATAATGCGAGGAGTTCTGCGAGCATCATGGCGGTGGCTCCCCATACTTCGTGTTCGAAAACCTGGAAGTAGGGTGCTTCGATTTGCCAACCCGACGATCCTTTCATGACTTTCGATTTTACAGTTTCAGGTTTCTGTAAGAGATTTAGGGGTACTTCTATTATATGATCAACTTCTCTGTCGTCTTTTTTGAAGTTAGGAACTGCGCTACTTGCTGCGAGATAGGTTTCTACGTAAAATTTACTAGGAGGAATATAGCTTGGGCTCAATGCTCCAAGATATTGTAGGCTATTTTCTGCTACACCAATTTCTTCCCAGGTTTCTCTAAAGGCGGCATCTTTAAGATCTTTGTCCGCTGCTTCTAATTTACCGCCAGGGAAAGAGATTTGTCCGCTGTGCACGCCCGGATAAGTTACGCGTTTCATTAAGACTAAATGTGGGAGTCCATCTTTCGGATACAATAAGATCAAGACTCCTGCTTTCTTCGCACTTTGTAAGGCGTAGTTACTTGGCAAGGAAGACTTGCGCCCTTTTGGAGCCATTCTCAATTGTGCAGGTAAACCCGGTAACTTCTGCTTTAAGCGTTCTTGCAAAAAGGCTAAAAACGCATCCCATCCTATATTCTCCAAAAATTCTATTTGATATTACGTGATAAAATAGTACATTTTGTGCACAGTTAGTTTCCAAGATGCCCATTAAGAAAATTCATCAATCTACCGTCCCAGCTTGGCTGAAGGGTGGCGATTTACAAACCATTTTTCCGCCTTTATTTCGCTGGGAGCAGACCGACTATGAACGAGAACGGGTAGAAACTCCTGATCAAGATTTTCTTGACTTAGATTGGGTAAAAAATAACAGCAAGCGTTTGGTGATTTTGTCGCATGGCCTTGAGGGAAATAGCGATGGTGAGTACATTAAAGGCATGGCGAATTTTTTGAAAGACAAAAATTTCGACATCTTGGCTTGGAACTATCGCGGGAGAAGCGGAGAGCCCAACAAGCAAGTGTATTCGTATCATGCAGGTTTTACTGCCGACTTGAAATTTCTAGCGGAAAGATATAGTGATGCTTATCAAGAAATTTTCCTAGTTGGCTTTAGCTTAGGCGGATGTATTACGCTCAATTACTTAGGAAAACATGTGAAAGATGTTCCTAGCAATGTAAAAGCTGCTGTTGCCATTTCGGCTCCCTTAGAATTGAGTTCGAGTTGTGATGTTTTGGATAAAGCACGAAGTCTTATCTATCGTCGATACTTTTTGATGAAGCTGGCAAAATCAGTTTACGCAAAATCGAAGGCAATGCCGGGGCAAGTTGAATTGCGGCCTATGCTGAGCATTCACAAGATTCGTCAATTTGATGAAACCTATACTGCCCCCATTAATGGCTTTGAGAGTGCACAAGGATATTATGAAGCAGGCAGCCCCATTCACCAGTTGGCATTTATTAAAAAGCCTACTCTAATTCTTAATGCGTACAATGATCCGATTCTTTCGGAGGCTTGTTATCCTGAAAAGATTCAAGGTCTACCAGCTAATGTGCATTACCACATTAGCCAGGATGGCGGACATGTTGGGTTTAGTAAAACCGATAAAACAGGCGGCTATTTCTCTGACCGCTATGCTTTGCATTTTATTAATGAGCAGAGCGGCGAATAAATAGCCCTTAAGGCACGCATTCGCGCCGAACGGGTTTTGACATTATAAGTCTAAGACGAAAGACTTAAATATACTACCTACGACTAATCCCCAACCACAGTTTTATTTCAGCTGAGATTCCTACGAAAGGCTGTACTCGAATTTTATCACTTTCATTTCCTCCAGTAGGGGTTTCATATTCTACGAAGCTCGCTCCTGCATTGAATCTCAAAAACTGCAATGTATTGTATCCAAGCGCAGCAAAGAGTGGTCGTCCAAAGACTGGCCCTGTAACGGTTCTCCCCATGCTGTCTTCAAAATTATTGGCAAAAAATCCGATAGATAGGGAAGCATTACTCAAAACCAAAGGTGAGAATGTACTGTTCCCTAAAGGAAACGACATTCCAACATAGGGTCCTGAATCATATACCAAGTTGTTGAGATCACCTTCTAAGAAAACTGCACCGTAACCCACATTTATTGCCAAATGATTTTTCGTACGTTCTACATTGTACTCTATGATTTCTCTAAGATCTGATAAAACCAGCAAGTCTTCTCCTAGTCGTTGCTTCAATTCCAAGAGCACTAATTTCACTAGTGAATCATATTTATCATTCAAGTAATCTATGCGCTCGTCATCGTAAGATTTGTCATCATCCGGAAAGGGCATATGATTTTTCTTCATCCCTTTCATACGCTTCAATTTATTGCGAATGATCTCAGAAAAACCTTCGAAGTCTAAGTGAATTTTACTCGTATAAAATTGAGCGGTATGATTTACTATATCCTTCAAGTCGCTCATAATATTAGGAACCGGCTTATGGAAATTATAGCCGTCGTTCTTCGTAGAAATGACAGTAGCTAAATAGTTTTCCATGTTTGCCTCCAAGTTGGTCAGCAAAGTTTTAGATTGGTCTTTCGTTGCTTTTTTGTAGTAGCTGATTTGAAAATTGTATTGTTCTGCAGAACGCAACTTATAGTTCAAGGGCAACTCAAAAGTCTCTGAGCGATTACTGAAAGATCTAGTCCAGAGAGATTTATACAAAGGCGTTTCCTTCCATCTTCTTGGCTTGTAGATTTCTACAACAATCATTTGAATATCGGATGGAACCGCTCCATTCAACATCATGTAACTTTCGGCTGGAAGGTTTTGTCCTTGATTAAAGTAGTTGCGTTCGTAGTCGTAAGTAATGGTTTCATATTGAGCCATCATTAATGAAGAACTCAAGAGTCCCAAAAGAGAAAATACAAAAAATTGTAGGAGCGCTCGTGTCATTTTCTATTCTGTCTTTACTATTTATTTCCGTTGAATATACCAAGTCTGTCCTTGGTTTGCAGTGTTTCAACATTCATTAGTCGCAGAACGACCGTGGAGCGTTGCAATGCCTAAGGGACGCAAAGTATATAACTGTCCGATTCCTTAGTTCGAAGATACAAAGCATTAAGGGATATCGAAGTGCATAAAAAAAGGGACATTGCCAATGCAATGTCCCTTTCGTAAAATTTATCGTAAGACTACTTCTTTTCCATTGAGCTCATCCCGTTAAAGGTTCCGCCCGACTCTACGACCAAATTCTTTGTTTTCAATTCTCCTTCAATCTTACCAGTGGAAGTCAGCGTAAAGCTTTCTGCCATGATGTTACCAGATTTTAAGAAGCCTGAATTGACAATAGAATTTGAATCAATAACTCCGTCGATTTTTCCATTTACTCCGATGATTACTCGCCCTGTGGTTTTGATCTCACCGTTAATTTCTCCATCAACTCGGATGTCTTCAGTAGTCTTAATATTTCCCTTTATCAGCGTCCCTTTTGCTATAATACAGCTCTTATTGGGATCACGATTACTTTCATTGGTGGACGTTGACATAGGGAAATTATTTTTTAGTGTAATTCAATTCTACTGCTTACAACTTCAGACATAGGAACGATTACTTTCTTTCCACCATCTTCGATTGTTACTGAAGTAGAATCAGAGGCAACAACTTTACCTTTTACATCTCCAACTGCGATATTCTGTCCTACTTCAAATTTGTTTTTTGCGTAGAAAGATCCGATCAAGTTAGACATCAATCCCTTTGAACTTAGGGCAAAACCTAAACCTAAAGCAGCCAATACCACCATTACAATGTTCTGGATGTTGTTGCTCAAAATTTCAGTTTCGATACCAGCTTGGTTCAAAGACATGATTACTACCATCAGTGTCAGGAAGTAAAATACGAAGTTTGCGATAATTCTCCCAGAACTTAGGTTCATAGATTCCGTTGCACTCAAAATAAAATCTTTGATTACGTTCGCAATGAAGGTTCCTACTAGGAAAAAGATACCAGCAACCAACAAGTTAGGCACGTGTCCTAGCAAGCTTTTGATACCACTTGAAATTTGTCCGATCTCTAACTGGTCTGCCGCAGCAATAACACCAGCCAAAAGAATCATATAGTAAACGATTTTTCCTAAAAACTTAGTTACAGGAAATTCCATTTTAGAGAAAATCTCTACGTCCTTCAATCGAGCAGCGTACTGATCTAATTTCATGAACTTACATACTTTCACAACGATTCCTGAAATGATCTTAGCAACGATCCAGAAAATGATGAAAAACACCAAAGCTCCTAAAATTTTCGGCACAGCCGTGGCAAAGGAGTCTACCATTGATCCTAGTGAGTTTACTAACCTCACTTTAATTTGTTCTAACATGACCTTGAATAGTTTTGATTTATTTTGTAAAATGTCAATTATAATTCTGAGCTAAATATTACGATAATTAGTTATCTAATCATCCCTTAGACTACAGTCATAAGACGACTTCAATTATAAAAGTCACTCAGATTTTAAACCTATTGCAATTCTTATAGTCGGGACAAAGCTATTCCACGTAAACAACTAGAAATGTGCTAATTAGTCTTTGTCTTTGGGCTCAAAAAGGCGTAAGATACCTTGTCCCAAATCGGAGAAGAGTCGATAAATGAGATCCATAAAATTGAACATTCCCCGAGTACCACCATAGGTACCCTTAATTTGCTTTTCCAACTTCACTGGTGCTCCCGGCTCACCCTGAAGATCGTCGTCCATTCTTTCTAGACGATCTCTCAGTATTTCATCATCTCGATGTTCCATTGCTTCCTTATTGAACTCACCCATACTCTTAAACCTCTTTAAAGTGAGTACGATACAATTTTTTCACTTTGCCTTTCGCTCGGTTAATCCTCATCTTGACTGCCGATTCTGAAATGCCATATACTTCTTGTATTTGCTTGATACTCAGACTATCTCGATACTTCATTAATAGTATCATTTTGTCGTCTACTGTAACCATATCTAACAGTTTTTGCAAACGCTCTACTTTCATTTGACGAAACCCTTCGAAGTCGTCAGAACTATCCTCAATACCATCAAACTCTTGCGAATAACCACTTGCTTGAACTCTTTCTTTCTGGCGTTTCCTCAAGAAATCAATACAGTAGTTATAGGTAATCGAGTATATCCAGGTCGAAAATTTCGACTTCCCTTTGAACGATCCTAGATTCAACAATATTTTCATAAAAATATCATGCGTCAGATCCTCTGCTATAGCTTGTTCCTTAACGAATGAAATCGACCGTCGGAAAATTTTATCGCTGTATCTACTGTACAACACTCCAATATATCGATTCCCCTCACCTGCAATTACGCCTGCTACAATTTCCTCATCACTGAGTTTTGAGGGGTCTTGTCTCGTCTTATTCGCTGTAGTTCCCAAAGTGTCTTTTCTGTCTGTTCGAATTAAGTGCTGAAAATCAGCAACTTCGTTAGAGCTAGTAAATCAATTTATCAATTGAAAGTAATATAACTTCCGTTCTTAAGACTATATACGATTGAAAAGTAACTAGGATATGTTTTTTTCTTAGTTATTTTTTTTTCTTCATATAATTTATCTAGAGAAGCCGATGGCCAAACCAAATCGAAAAACAGGTAATGGTACTGAGACCTCAAAACCGGCCTCGTCCGCACGTGCATATGTTTCGAAATCTTCCGGATCGAGAGATCCGTCTAGCGCCCCAAAGTCGCCGTCATCTTCAATATCTTGCACGCTGTCTAAAAAATCTTGTTCTGCAGATTGGTAATCTTCGAGGTCCCAGCCATCCACATTTACATTTGCTTTGACCACAGAGCCTGCCATTCCACCTCCGATGAAAAAGTTGAAAACGAAGCCACCTCTTGCGATGCTCTGCGTACCTATCATGAATCCAAAGCCAAACTGACCAACAGATACTTCTAGGGAACCTTCATCTGTAACTTGATCGGTAAATTCATCGATTCTCAGATAGTCTCCACTTGTTCGGTAGCCTGACAATCTTGCGTAAGGCGCCAAATAGAATCCTGTTCCGTATTTCTTATTGCTTAAATAAAAACGAAACTCGGGTGAAAGGTCAAAACCCGCTAATCCAAAGTCTCCTTCTAATCGATAGCTAGATTCATCGCTTCTGAGTTGATCTATCTTTAGAAATGGCAACAAGAAGCCGCCAGCCAGCTTCAATGACATGTTTTTGCGGAAGGCATACTCATATCCGAAAGAAAATTTTCCAAATAAGAGTGGCGGTGGATTCCATGTAATGATATGACGGCGATCCTTTGGTAAGATCGCAATCTCCACTGGCTGCTCTTTCTCGACAGTCTCTGCTTCGTTTGATTGAGCTTGAACGGCCAATGTACTGCCAACCAAAACGAACAATAAAAGTATTCCTCTCAACAGTTTTTGATCCATGGCATAAGTTTGTGCATTCAAAAATCCTCACAAAGGTACGTATTCCAAGCTGGTTGCCTCTATTTCGCTCTATTTGAAATCCTTAAATAGGGGGAAACTGAATACAGCGGTACAGCTATCGAAATTCTTGCCAGAGCAAAAGCTAGTTCTGTCCGACCAATTCAAATGATTGACATTCTTCGCATCTTTGCAGTTCACTTAAAAGGTTTTCAAGGAGCATGCTTGTCAATCTTTAATGCACGATAACCCATGTTGATCCATTACACAAAATGCCCCGTTTGTTCTTCAGAGCAAATTACATTCAGAGAAACCATTAAGGATCATAGTGTTTCACAAGAGTCCTTTGAAGTGTGGGAATGTCAAGAGTGTTCGCATTGTTTTACCCAAGACGTACCTGATCAGAACAACATTGGTCCTTATTATGCTTCCGAGGCTTACATCTCTCACAGTGACACCAAGGAGGGGCTTTTCAATAAAGCCTATCATTTTGCTAGAGACATAATGCTTCGCTCTAAGCGTCAATTAGTAACAGCGCAATTCTCTTCGGGTTCTCATTTACTCGACATTGGAGCTGGGACTGGCTACTTTCTCCACGAGATGAAAAAGGCGGAATGGAAAATCCAAGGAATCGAAGCTGATCCGGGTGCTCGCAAGCTGAGTAATGACAAATTTGACTTGGGAGTAGAGGATGTAGATCTACTGGATAAAATTGAAAAGGAAAGTCTTCATGCGGTTAGTATGTGGCATGTCTTAGAGCATGTTCACCAGCTGCAACATTACATGCAGCGCATTCACCAAATTCTACGTCCAGAAGGCCGATTATTTATTGCCGTTCCCAATTGTACAAGTCATGATGCGCAGCATTACGGAACCGCTTGGGCAGGTTGGGATGTACCACGTCATTTATACCACTTCACCCCTGCTTCCATGCAACGACTTGCGGAGATAAATTCCTTCAAAATTGTGGAACGAAAAGGAATGCCTTTCGATCCTTTTTATGTTTCTATGTTGAGTGAAAAATACAAAGACAAACCGGGAGGCGCAGTTTCTGGAATCCTCCGCGGAGGCCTTTCTTTAGTCTCAGGTACTGGCAATATTGAACGCTCTAGTTCCATCATTTATGTAATGGAAAAAATCTAAAAGGCCGGCAGCACTTTACTACGAACGCTTCCCCTCTTCCTTCGCGAATGGAGCTAAACTTTCCGCTTGCTTGGGTTTCGAGACGGGTCGCCCTAAATTTTTTCTGCCTTTCCAAAGAATCAATAAGTCGTGATAAACCGTGTACTCTCTGGCGTAAATCTGAAGCAGTCGCCTACGCATATTCTTGTCATATTCGACTTCCGAAAACTCATCTAAAGGGTCAAGCACACTGACTTTTGTAGATATCCCTTCCAGCTCTTCAGCACCAAAACCTACCCAGCTTTTTCGCCCAACAAACACTTTCGCCCAGTTGACTAAGAAGCCTGTTTTATTACTTACTAATAAAAGCATTACTGGTAATAAAAGTAAGAAGCCAAAGCAGCTCAACAAATCAAAAACCCTTTTATTCCTTATGTTTCGCGGCTGATTTATGTTTAAATTCAAATCGAGTGCATACAACTCGCCGGCGGTGTTTTTGCTGTGACTCCCAATAATACTCTCTCCATCTTCTGCAATGGTTCTTATCTGCACTAAGCTTCCTAGTTCAAGAATTACTTTAATCACTTGAGAAGCGCTTAGGTCGCGATGACACAAAATCAATTCTTCCAATTTATAGAGCTTCACCAGTGCTTTCAGTTGGTCCATCTTTCCAATGGCCCTAGAATCATCCATAGCAGTTCGCACTTGTACAAATCCCATGTATTGATGCTCCATTCGAGTTTGTCCCAACAAAAATCGAACACGCTCCACTTCATCAATCTCTCCTACTATCGCCAACTTTCGACTAGAATCAGGATCGAACTCCAAGCGTTTGTGACTCCACATTCGAGACCCAATTCTCCAGGTCGACAATAGAAAGATCGCCATTCCTGCTCCTAGTAAAATCATGGAGCGCGAAAAGCGAAAAGCGTCTGGAAGGAAACCATATACAGCTGAAATCAAGACCGTTCCTACTAACAATCCACGTATCAAACGACTCCATTTCAAGGGTCGATCATAGGCTCCGCTGAAGTAGTTACTCAGCATCCAAATACATGTATAAAGTGGGATATTGAAGTATAAATATTCGGGCGAATAATAATTGCGATTGGGCGCAATTTTTACCGTCGCTTCCCAGAAAAACTTTACAGCGAGCAAACCGATAATGATCAAGCCTGCATCCAACAAGTACGGGGAAATTCTTTTCACAAAACCTAGTACGATGGCCAAAAGTGCTCTCAGGTAAACACCAAATCGAATGGCTCTTGTGTACCAACCATCACCACCTTCTTGAAAGTGTTTCTTCGCAAAAATGATCATGGCGTTGTAGAACACTTTCACATAATTCAAAGAGCCCTTTTTGGTACTTTCTCCCTTATAATGAATGATGGTCGTTCCTGGATAGTAGTAATTTTTATACCCGCCTTTTATGATCTCGTAGCTTAAGTCAATATCCTCCCCGTACATAAAGTAAGTCTCGTCTAGTAAACCCACTTTATCCAAAACCGAGCGACGCATCATCATAAAGGCTCCCGAAAGAATCTCCACCTCATGGGTTTCCATTTCATCTAAGTAGCCTAAGTGGTAGCGATTGAATCGTTTGGACTTGGGAAACAGGCTAGACAATCCCAGCATTTTTGAGAGGGCAACGCCGGGAGTAGGCAAGCCCCTTTTTGACTCAGGCAAAAACACACCACAGCCATCTACCATTCGCACCCCTAATCCTCCAGCCTCTGGATGCTCGTCCATAAATAGAATGATCTTCTGGAAGCAATTTTCAGGTACAATGGTATCCGGATTTAAGAGCAGAACATACTCCCCTTTAGAAGCGCGAATCGCTTGATTGTTGGCTTTTGAAAAGCCGACATTCTCTTCATTAGCTACCAACTGAATATCGGGAAAACGTTCTCGAATAAAGGCTACCGATCCATCCACCGACTGGTTATCGACCACCCAAAGGTCGACCTCAAAAGCCTCGCTTTGTTTCGCACAATAGTCGATGGCATCTTGGGCTGCCTTCAGGGCTTGTTCCAAGAAGTACTTGACATTGTAGTTTACTATGATGACCGATAGCTTCAGACTTCGCCCAATTTTAGATGATCAATTATGATTCTTCTGCAAGTTAGCAGCATTACGAATGTGAAGAAACTAACGCTTCACCAAATAGTTTTCGTAGGGCAATCTGGTGGCAATAGAACGTGCAAGCGTCATCTCGTCGACGTATTCCAGCTCTCCTCCAAATGACACGCCACGTGCAATGGTCGTAATTTTCGCTGGATGACTTTCTAAACGCTTAGAAATGTAAAATATGGTGGTATCTCCTTCCATCGTTGGGCTAATCGCCATCAAAACCTCCTTCACCTCTTTAGCTTTTACCCGTTCAATGAGTTCATCCACCTTTAATTGCTCGGGGCCAATGCCATCTACTGGAGAAATCACTCCGCCTAACACATGATAGAGCCCATGGTATTGCTTGGTATTCTCGATAGCAATCAACTCACGGATGCTTTCCACTACACAAATCAGGTCTTGGTTTCTCCCAACATTCGAACAAATACTACAACGCTCTGCTTCACATATACTGAAGCAATCAATGCAATACTGAACGTCTTCTCGCAATCGAACCACGGCATTCCCTAAAGACTGCGCTTCTTCTACTGGCTTGTTTAATAAATGCAAAACCAAGCGCAAAGCCGTCTTTTTGCCTATGCCCGGTAATCGAGAAAATTCTGTGACCGCATCGCCAATGAGTTTCGAAGGAAAATCCATACAACGAAAATAGTCAATATGTCCCTCATTTGTTCACAAGTACAAAGAAGCAATCGCCTTATCTGAACCGCACTCCAGTCAAAAATTCAGCACTTTCTAGCATTTATTGTTAAGGAATGCAAAATATATAACTGTCCGTTTTGAACTGGTTCCCGACGACATCGATATTTTCAAAACTACTTCGTTAGAAAGCCTCGCCAAAGCCCTGCTGTGCCTGTGTTTTCTGTCCTACGAGGCATCGCTCGCCTTTTTAAAAATAGTTTCGTTGAATTTCTGACACTTATATAATGTGCATTCCTAAAAATAAACTACTACGCAATTTGATTGCGCAACAAACTCCTAATCTTGTATTGTACTAAAGAAAAGACGATGAAAATCACTGGAAAGACATTAGTGGAAATGGGTTACCGCCCAGGGGCATGGTTTCGAGAAGCATTGGATTATTTGGCGAGCGCTGAGTCAAGCGAGAATGAAATGAAGGCCTATCTAGATGATTTACAACCAAATCATGTTTTTCCGCATGAAACAGCGATCCCTTTCTACCAAAACATAGAAGCGGAAAACGAAGAAGAGCAAAAGAATGTTGATTCTGTTTTGGCTTGTATGCGAGAGGTCATGAAAACGGCGACCGTGGTCACTGGAGCAGTGATGCCCGATGCTTGTCCTACCGGTGGGAAGGCACAAATTCCTGTGGGTGGTGTGGTTGTCAGTAGAGATGCTATTCACCCTGCTATGCATAGTGCGGATGTTTGTTGCTCGGTGATGTTGAGTTCCCTAGGAGATGCTGATCCTAAGGCGGTTTTGGATTCGGCTTTTGCGACGACCCATTTTGGACCGGGAGGACGTGAGGATTTATTTCCCTTCCCAGAGGAATTGGCGGCCAAAATGAAAGGCAACTATTTCCTTAGCCCGAAGAATATGCAGATGGTTGCAAAAAGTCATTTGGGAACACAAGGGGATGGGAACCATTTCTTGTACGTGGGCACTTTAGAGAGCAGCGGAGAAACCGTTATGGTGACACACCACGGAAGCAGAGGTTTGGGAGCTCGTTTGTACAAGCAAGGAATGAAAACAGCAGAATCGTTTAGAAGAATGCTATCGCCAAAAACGGTCGCGAAAAATGCTTGGATTCCCTACTCTAGTGAAAAGGGAAAACAATATTGGGAGGCTTTGCAGATTGTGCGTGAATGGACAAAACTAAATCATGAGACCATTCACAATGCGACTGCAGAAAGGATCGGAGCAGCTGTGGTGAATCGATTTTGGAATGAACACAACTTCGTTTTCAAGAAGGCTAACTTATTCTATCATGCTAAAGGAGCGACTCCACTTTCGGATGAATTTGTACCCGATTCGAAAGATGGATTGCGTTTGATTCCGCTTAACATGCGTGAACCGATTCTTATTGTGAAAGGAGAAAGCACAGAAAACAATTTGGGCTTCGCTCCACATGGAGCTGGAAGAAATACCAGTCGTTCGAAGCATTTACTAAAGAAAGCCGGAAAATCAACAGAAGCTGTGTTCGAAGAAGAAACGAAGGGATTGGATGTTCGGTTTTTCAACGGCAATGTCGATTTATCGGAATTACCATCAGCCTATAAAAATGCGAAG
>CALFBW010000394.1 GCA_937951415.1 uncultured Chitinophagales bacterium
AAAAAGGGAAAGCGTCTATTGACACCTCCCCTCATCATTCAAGCTATATGCACCACGGGCCTCCCGACCACGGCATATTACCTCATCCCGTTTATCTTAATTTACCATCAACTTTTCACTGTAAACAGCGTCTGGACGAACCACTTGTAATAAATAAACGCCGGTTGGCAAACTGTTCTCCAAATCAATTTGATGATCATAGCGGCCACTGAAGTTTCCTAAATCTTCTAAGTACACCAGAGTACCTGAAAGATTCACCAATCTTATTTTGGTTGGAGCTGCTTCTTTTATTTCAAAATTCAAATTAAATGCTCCATTATTCGGATTTGGCGACAAAGCAAAATCTAGCACATTTAGGGCTTCCAATCCACTTACGTCTAATTGCTCCTCTTTCTCGTCCCAAGATTTACGCATATCAACAGTGATGGACTTAATACGTTGCTCGTTTCCTTGAACAGGTGCACGATAAATGCGCATTCGCTGCAACATCACTTGCTCATCTTTTTCCACTGCGGTTACGGTTGCCGACGAACGGTTGTTCGACATGTTTTGATCTTTATACGGATTCTCTTCACCCATAATACTTTGGGCAGTATTCAAGTCAATGTTGATGTTCAACATTTTGCTGTCACGCAAAACACGCATCTCCACCAACTCTCCCACTTGCTTTTCCAAAACAGGAACCGTCACATCTTCAATTTCGCGCACCATTTCGCCGTCGAAACTCAAAATTTGATCACCTACCAATAAGCCAGCTCGGTGCGCTCCTCCTCCTGGAACCACTTCCTTAATGAAAACTCGGCTGATCTCATTTCCTTTCACTTTACGCAATTTCTGCGTCATACGAATGCCCAAAAAAGGCCGGTTCGGATCTGGCTGATCTTTCTTACGATCCAACTCCAAGTCGTCCATCATTTCTTCACTCGACTCCAAGCGCTCAAATAATCGCTGGACATCTACACCCTGTGCCTGTAAGAAATCTTCCAATTTCTGCTCTTGCGGAACCTCAAAGGTTTCCACCACCGATTCCCCATCAAAATCTTTCTCGATGGTTACTGTCAAATCATTGTCTTGTGCTTGTATGCCCGCTGTTGCCAACAAAATCATACAGCCTCCTATCATCTTTTTTATCATCTCTCTAAGTAGTCGTTTTGTTCGTTGCCAAATGTAAAGGCTGATTTATTATCCATTTCTTAAGACTTTGTTAAGTCCTCTTAAAATGCTCGCCTTTATTTGATTCGTTTATTTGACCGAGGTTTAAGCATTCAGTCACAGACATTTAACAGCAAAAAATTAGCCTAAAAACACAATAAAAATTTGGCACGGCCGAGAAAGGCCACAAAACATGGAGTATTTAATAAATAATATTTTTTCCAGCTATAAAGCCACTGCCTTACCTCTTCTCAGAAGTCCCGCCCACAGTGCTTTACAGCTGGTGGCTCTTAGAATTATACATCTCAAAAAGCCAACTTTTTGCTTTTCGTTCATCAAGCAATGAAATATTCAAAAAGGCGGGAATAAATAAAAAAATTTATTTCCCATATTTTGAAACAAAATTACCTGCTCGTCGTAGCAAGCTATCATTCTTTCTAAAAAGGAAAGATCGAACAAGCCTACAGAAAAAAGCTGCTTAAAATTACCGGTGCTTTTCGGAATATGGTAAAGAGAAAAGTCCGTTCAGCGACGGTCTTAGTCTTCGCATTCCATAATATTCTAAGACAATCAGTAAGAAGACAGATTCCGAACAGTCTACTTTCATGGAGTAAGCATAATCTTCTCGAATAAAACTTGCAGCGAACAAAACAAATTGGTCTTATCTTGGCAGAGAAGAAGAACCCATTTGAGCATTTACCTCGATCATCAATTAAAGTTTCCCAAGCCGGAAGAAGCTTTCGACAATGGCTTACTTGCTTTTGGCGGCGACCTTTCTATTGAGCGAATGCTATTGGCTTATCGCTCAGGCATCTTTCCCTGGTTTTCGGAAGGTGATCCCATCCTTTGGTGGTCACCCGATCCTCGATTTGTCTTGTATCCGAATGAAATTCGAGTATCGAAAAGCATGAAACAGTTGTTTCGACGAGCTCCATTTCAGGTAAGCTTCGATCAAGCTTTTGATGCCGTTTTGGAGGGTTGCGCTGCTGCTCGTCCTGCGCAAGGACAAGAAGGTACCTGGATCACAGACGATATGAAAGTCGCTTACCGAAATTTACACACCGCTGGTTATGCACATTCGGTAGAGGTTTGGGAAGAAGAAACCCTCGTAGGTGGACTTTTCGGCGTTTCCCTAGGAAAGATGTTCTTTGGAGAATCGATGTTTCACAAAAAAAGCAATGCTTCGAAATACGGTTTTATCACGCTCACCAAAAAACTCGAACAGGAAGGCTTTCATTTAATAGACAGCCAACTCCATACCGATCATTTAGAAAGCTTGGGGGCCAAGCACATCAGTCGCGATAGTTATTTGAAGCAACTAAAAGTGGCTTTAAAGGCGGAAACGATGAAAGGGAAT
>CALFBW010000395.1 GCA_937951415.1 uncultured Chitinophagales bacterium
TTTGTACAGTAAAATCGTTGGCGTTCAGGAATATTTGGGAATAAATCTATTTGTTCAATAAATGCTAAGCCAACCATTGTTTGAACTGTCGAATTTTATCCATACTCAGCATGGTGTCTTCCCTCGTTTCGGGTTGCAAATCGATCTTTAGTTTAGAAGTAGATAAATACTGAATATTACCAATTGATTTTCTCGCAACGAGAAATCGCCGATTGATTCGAAAAAAGTTTTCCGGATCTACGGAGTTTTCCAGTTGAACGAGTGAAAATTCGATGGGGAATTGAACTCCTTCTTGATCGACCAAATAAGTGGCTTTGTCACGCGAGTGAAAATAAGCAACATTTTCAATTTCCACAGATCGAAGACGCTTTCCAGCTTGCACCAAAAATCGCTTTTTGAAGCGCTCTTTTGATTGTAATAGTTCCATCAATTCGTTGATGGGAACACTGGCCTTTTCTTTTTGAAAATGTGCTTCGTATTTATCAAATGCCTTTTGTAAATCTGTTTGAATTATGGGTTTTAGAAGGTAGTCGATACTGAGATGCTTGAAGGCCTCTAGCATATATTTATCAAAAGCAGTAGTAAATATGATGGGTTTTTCGCAAGCAATTTTGTCGAAGATTCCGAAGGAGCTACCATCGCTCAAATGAATGTCCAAGAGTATGAGGTCGAAGGACAATTTGGGTATTTTCTCGATGGCCTCTTTCTTGGAATCAATTACTTCAACAACATCGATTGATTGATGTAAACCCTCCAACATCCGCTGTAAATTTCTAGCGGCGATCGATTCATCTTCAATGATTAAAACTCTTATCATGCTGTCTACTCTTTATTGAACCAAAGGAACGGATGCTACATACTTGTTTTCAACTATCCCGAAACTAGCTCCTTCAATCCCTATTAATGCTAAGCGCCCTTGTAAATTCGGAATGCCTTTCCCGATCGATTGAACACCATCATCTCGAATTTGTAAATTGTTTTGAACAATAAGTTTATTGTCTTCTATAAATATGTCGATCTGTAGGGGAGATTCTTTGGATACGATGTTGTGTTTAATAGCGTTTTCTACCAAAATTTCTAAAGTAAGTGAAGGGATTTTATCTTTTAGTTTTGCATCTGGAATTTGAATATCGTACAGCAATTTATCCTCAAAACGGATTTTAAGTAAATAAAAGTAGGAATTAATAAAATGAATTTCTTGTTCCAATGTGCAAAGAAGTTCTTCGCTGTGTTCTAGTACATAACGATAGATTTCTGACAACTCTTTTATAAACTGATCTGATTTATCAATGTCTTCGTGAATCAATCCCGAAAGAACATTGAGTGTATTAAACATGAAATGCGGATTCAATTGTTTTTTTAAGACCTGTGCTTTGAGCTGCGCCTGCTCCTTTTGCATTTTTTCTATGGCAATCTGTTCTTGACTACTTCTTGCGAAATAATGAAAGATTTCTTCTAAAGCAAACAATGAACCGAATAAGGCAATAAAGAAACCGAAAACAGTGGGAATTATATGCAAAAGACCTGGATGGCGGTAGTGCCATCCTACTCCATGATCGGCTTCTTTGAAAAGCAGAATCTCGTGATAAAACTCGGGCAGTCCAAACTTTTGAAGATACAGGTATAAAAGAAAAGTGATAACAATACTAGGGGGCAGAACAAAGTAAGCATAGCTCTTGAGTTCTTCTAGAAACCTTGCTCGTTTACTGAGCTTCCAAGGAAACTTTATTTCCAAGTCAGCAATCTTTTTTTCTACGGGATTATGGAAGATGAAAAGGCCGAGAAATAGACAAATCCCAAAGACCATCTCCTCAATGGCGAAATACCAACCCTCCTTTCGGTGAAAGACTTTCGGTATAATTTCTCCAAAAACATAGAGTATTAGGATAAATAGAAAAACGCTTTTCTTTTTCACTGGGTGCTTTCTAGATAGACTGTCGTTTCTTTTTGTTGTTTAACGAAGCAGCAATTGAAAGCAGCAAAAATAGATGAAAAAGGAAGAGTTTACAGGGTTCCAATAATGAAAAAGCGACGAAGCACTGTAAAGTGGGGAAGAAGCCGCCAATATCGAGGATGGCGGCTTACATTTTGTCAATTAATATTGCCTCCCACTTCTAGTCCACTTGGTACCGACGATGGAATGGCTTTGTCGAAGCCTTCATCGGTCAATGCTTCAAGGAATACAATAATATCATTGATTTGGCGACCGTTGAGGTTCAGCTCTCGAGCTTCCTCATCAATTTCATTGTCGGCTACTTGGCCATTTTGCGAGTCTCCATTATTGCCTGAAATGTCGTCGTAGAATTCTAATACATCTTCTAAGTCATCAAAAGCACCGTTGTGCATGTAAGGAGCGGTTAAGGCTACATTTCGCAAAGTAGGAGTACGGAAATCGAAATTTTCCGTAGCGCCGCTGTCATCTACAAAAGGATGATCTGGAACACTTAAAGTGTGGAACTCAAAATCCGAGAACATCGCACCACTATGGCATTCTGAACAACCAACACGAATAAATGCATTCATTCCCTGCAATTCTTGGTTGTTCAAAGCGTCTAAGTTGCCGCGCATGTATTGATCGAAACGACTGTTGTTACTAATAATGCCACGTTGAAATGTAGCTAAGGCTTGAGCTAAGCGTGTTTCAGTAATGGTTTCTGAACCAAAGGCATCGGCAAATAATGCTCTGTAAGCAGGAATCGAAGCAAGCCTTTCGAGTACGGTATCAACGATAGCTTCTTCCGCAATCCCATCGCCACGCATTTCTTCACTAGAAAGTATGGGCTCAATGGCTTGCTCTTCTAAGCCGTCCGATCTATTGTCCCAAAACATTGGTGCTGATTCCGGATCGTAATCACCGTCTTCTTCCATTCCATTAAAAGCAGTGTTTATCAAAGTGGGTGAATTTCGTTTCACGATTTCGCCATTGCTTCTACTAGGACCGATGCCCAATCCTCCTACGCCCGAACTCAAATCTCGGCCGTCTCCATAGGCAAAATCTGGGTGATGGCAAGTGGCACAAGAAACATCCTTCGCTCCAGACAAGATAGGATCGTAAAATAGCACGCGACCCAATTCCTGCTTTTCTACTGAAAACGGATTGCTAGCAGGATGTTCCACGGTTTCTGGAAGAGCGGAGATGTCGTCGATATCAATGTTGTCTGGATTTCTATCGCAAGATGCGACAAAGATAATGAGACTAAAGAGGGTGCAAAACAGGGATAAATTCGACAGCTTAGACATGCTCTGGTGATTTGATTTAGTAGAGTCTTTCTAACGGCAACAACGATGGATATAGTGAGTCCACACCATTTATTTTAGATAAATCCCCAATTTTCAAGGATGAATCGACCGAATGAAGCGATGAATATGGGGCTAAATTCGTCCCTCATTTATTTATTTGTACCTCGTGGACCTAGATTTAAATTCGAAGGCTTATCGCATTTAGATGCTGAGGACTAATTTACAGATTCTAGGATTTCGCAGTTCGGTATCCTTGACTTCAAAGCACTTTGCGATCATAACTGGGTGAATCAAAGGATGCCACGACATTGCATAATATTACTAGCCCTGCAGCTATACTAACAAAAGCTCCAGCGGAGCGATATTCCCTCTTGTCGATTATTTTGTTTGTGACTTGAATGCAGGTGACAATACAAGACCTCTTAAGGTGGTTTTGGACGAAATTTCGTTTGAATCGAAAGTGCATAGAAAGCAAGTGAAACATTTATTGGCTATATAAAGCGCCAATTTTCCCTGTTTAAGCACTTGACTTTATTCGGAAATGTGTGATAAACGGGACAGTAGGATTTGCCAAATTTATGAAAATGGTATTTCGGGAATACCTATCTTCCGTCATTTACCAATAATTCATCTTCTAGATATTAAATTCCATGAAGCAACTATTCGGTTTTATTTTTTTCCTGCTTTTATTTTTGGCTTGTAAACCTGTAACACTGACAGTTAAAGATGCTCCTAAAGCGAAAGCCGAGGAAGCGAATGTATCAAAAGCCTACACAGCCGAAGAGATCAAAGCAGAAACTTTGCGGGCTTGGAATGCTTATCGAGATTATGCATGGGGCTACGATGTTTTATTGCCACTTTCAAAAACGGGCTCTAACTGGTATGAAGAATCTTTGGGCATTTCTCCCTTTGACGCCTACAGTACGCTTGCGGTAATGGGTTTAAATAAAGAAGCAAAAGAGGTGGAGGAATATGCCTTGGCAAAGAACTGGGATCAAGATGTTTACGTTTTATCTAGCAGTTGTAGATAAAGAGGACTTCGATTTTGACGATTATATTTTCAATACAGAAGCGGACCCTTTTAAAAGAAGTCACTTCAATACAGAAAAAGCAAAAGTGTTTTTAGGAATTTACGATAATTAGTTGCTTGGAAAACTTAAGCAGGTACACAAGGTTTTAAAAAGCAAGTCAAGTGCTTTTCAATTTGTTTCATTTCGATTAAAAATCCATCGTGACCAAATCCACTTTTTATATATTTATGGGTTGCCTTTGGAATCCCTTCTTTTAATATTATTTGTTCTTCTTCGGGGAATAGCAAGTCGTGCTCAATGGTGAGTACAAGTGTTTTGGCTTGCACGCTTCCTAATACTTTCGTTACAGAACCACGATTTCTCCCCACATTGTGACTGTCCATTGCTTTTGCAATATGCCAATAGCTAAAGGCATTAAATCGCCTAGTGAGTTTTTTTCCTTGATATTGTTGGTAGGAAGCGGCACGTTGGGGATAAGTTTCTTCCGTGAGATTTTCTTGCTGTGTGCTATTGTAGGCTGTTTGATTTCTGTAAGATAATAAAGCGATGGCACGAGCAACCGACATACCCTGTTCTCCTGCTTTTGGATTAGATTCTTTCCAGCTGGCATCGCTTTCAATAGCAGCTCTCTGTGTATGATTCAAGGCAGCTGCCCAAGGAGAAATTACAGCGCTTGTAGCAAGTAAACACAAATGATCTATTCGAGAAGGTTGCATAATACTCCACTCCAGAGCCTGATGTCCACCCATGGAACCGCCAATTAATAAATGAATATTGTCTACTCCTAAATAGTCCGCTAAACGAATATGAAGCTTCACCATATCCCGAATAGTGAATGCTGGAAAGTCGTGAAAATAGGGAAACTCCGTTTCAGGATTTATACTCAAAGGTCCTGTGGTGCCATAATGACTTCCTAGAAAGTTCGCGCAAACAATAAAATGTTCTTGGGGGTTGAAAAAAGCATCACTACCAAATAATCCAGCCCACCAATCGAACACATCACTACTAGCCGTTAAGGCGTGACAAACCCAAATGACATTGGAAGCATCTTGATTCATTCGGCCATAAGTGTGGTATTGAATTTGAGGACGAACGAGTTGTTTACCATTTTCGAGTTCGAAATTCCCTTCCAATTGTAGTAGAGGCATTGAAATATTTTTCGCTGGTTTGAAATAGCAGTAGCACCTATTATAGGTGCTACTGCGAATGGGGAATCATTTATTTGGCAACAAGTGGCTGCTCTTTTTGGAAAGCTTTCTGGAAGGCCTGTTCCAAATCGTTCTTAATATCCGTTACATGTTCAATTCCAACAGATAAACGCAACAATCCCGGTTCCACTCCAGAAGATAATTGTTCCGCTTCTGAAAGTTGATCGTGCGTAGTTGAGCTAGGGTGAATAATTAATGTCTTGGCATCGCCTACATTAGCAAGGTGGGAGATTAAGGAAACTTGATCGACAATTTTATCCGCATTTTCTTTGCCTCCTTTTACCTTAAAACTCAGAACACCACCGAATCCGTTTCGTAAATATTTTTTAGCGAGATCATGCTCAGGACTACTTTCCAGTCCGGGATAATTTACCCAAACCACTTCTTCTTTTGCCTCCAGCCATTTTGCAATCTCCAGGGCATTATCAACCGTTCGCTGAACCCGCAAAGAAAGGGTTTCTAATCCTTGCAATAATAAAAAGGAATTGAAAGGACTAATGGCTGGTCCAAAATCACGTAAACCTTCTACACGCGCTCGGATTCCGAATGCAACATTGGGTAATCCTAGTGGATTTCCTTCTCCGAAAACATCAGCGAATACTAGCCCATGATATCCAGGGGAAGGTTCTGAAAATTGTGGGAATTTTCCATTGCCCCAATTGTAATTTCCGCCATCAACAATTACGCCTCCAATTGATGTGCCGTGGCCTCCAATCCATTTTGTAGCCGATTGCACAATTACATTAGCGCCGAAATCGAAGGGTCTGGCCAAATAGCCCGCTGCACCAAAAGTATTGTCTACGACAAAAGGAATGTCGTATTTTTTTGCTAGCGCTCCCAGTGCTTCGAAATCAGGTACCGCAAATCTTGGATTGCCAATACTTTCTACATAAATGGCTTTCGTGGTTTCGTCGATTAAACTTTCAAAGCTGTCCACATTGTTTCCATCTGCAAATCGAGCTTCGATTCCTAAGCGTTTGAAATTAACTTTGAATTGATTGTACGTTCCTCCATACAAATAAGAGGAGGTAACCAATGAATCGCCTGTTTTTAGTATGTTGTTTAACGCGAGGAATTGAGCTGATTGTCCTGATGCGGTAGCCACTGCATTTGTTCCGCCTTCTAAAGCTGCTATCCGCTTTTCGAAAACATCTGTAGTTGGATTCATGATCCTTGTGTAAATGTTTCCGAACTCTTTTAAGCCAAACAAATTGGCTGCATGTTCCGAATTGTCGAAAGCAAATGAAGTGGTTTGGTAAATAGGGACCGCTCTACTTTTTGTTGTTGGGTCTATTTCTTGTCCTGCATGTAATTGCAGTGTTTCGAATCTTAAATCTTGATTGCTCATATTTCAATTTTTATTAGAATTGTCTATTTATGAGCTGAAGTTTGGGCTAAAACAAAAAAAGCTGAAACCCAATGGCTTCAGCTTTTTTCTTGTTTTATTTATTCATTAAAGCATCTACCATGTATTGTTCTTACACATACAACAGCACATACAGCAAGCTTGAGCAGCCTGCTTAAAAGTGAAATTTGTATTTGCTATGCTTTTGATCATTTCGTTTCGTTCGCTAAATATAGGGCATAAAAATTTTG
>CALFBW010000396.1 GCA_937951415.1 uncultured Chitinophagales bacterium
GAAACTAAAAAAGAAACAGAGGTATTGTTTGAACACTCTGAAGTGGATGTTGCTGGATTAAGTTACAGTCGCAAACATAGGAAAATCACAGCTGCCCGCTATGAGAGTTGGAAATTCTTCCGGCACTTCTTTGATGAGCAAACAAAAGAAAACTTCGAGAAGATTAAAAAACAGCTTGGGGCTTTATCAATTTCGATTACGAGCCATGATAAAGAAGAAGAGAAATTTATTGTTCGAACTTACAGCGACCGCACTCTAGGGAAGTATTATTTGTATGACTCTTCCACAGAAAAGTGTACAGAATTAGCAGATGTCAGCCCTTGGATAAAGCCGGAAGAAATGGCTGAGATGGAGGCCATAAAATATGAGGCTAGGGATGGTAGAATCATTCATGGTTATTTGAGTGTACCGCTAGGAGAAGAAAAAAAGAATTTACCAGTAGTTATTAATCCTCACGGTGGTCCTTGGCATCGGGATAGTTGGGGATTTAATCCTGAAGTGCAGTTTTTATGCAACCGGGGATACGCGGTTTTACAAATGAATTTCAGGGGTTCGACTGGCTATGGTAGGGAATTTTGGAGTTCAAGTTTTGGGGAATGGGGATTAAAGATGCAGGATGATATTAGTGATGGTGTTAAATGGTTAGTAGATGAGGGAATTGCCGATTCGAAACGGGTGGCAATCTATGGAGGCAGCTACGGCGGGTATGCATGTTTGGCTGGCTTGGCTTTTACTCCTGACCTTTATGCTTGTGGAATCGATTATGTTGGTGTTTCCAATCTATTTAGTTTTATGCAAACCATTCCACCCTATTGGAAGCCCTATTTAGGAATGATGTATGAGATGGTTGGGCATCCAGAGAAAGACCAAGAACGCTTACGAGCTACTAGTCCAGTTTTTCACGTTGATAAGATCACCGCTCCTCTGTTTGTTGCGCAAGGGGCGAAAGATCCGCGAGTAAACATTGACGAATCTGATCAAATTGTGAAAGCACTGAAAAACCGCAATGTCGAAGTTCAGTATTTAGTGAAAGACAATGAGGGGCACGGATTTAGAAATGAAGAGAATCGATTCGAATTTTATGAAACGATGGAAGCATTCCTAAAAGAACATCTCGGATAACAAATCCTGTCTTGCTATACTATGAATACAAAAGTCCTGCCTTCGTTTGAAAGCAGGACTTTTCTATTTATTTTTTGAATTATTTCCGGTCTTATACATTGAAACGGAAGTGCATAACATCTCCATCTAAGACCACGTACTCTTTTCCTTCAACACGCATCTTCCCTGCCTCCTTTACCGCTTGCTCAGAACCTAAAGTCTCATAATCATCAAAACCAATGACTTCAGCACGAATAAAGCCTCTTTCAAAGTCTGTGTGAATTACACCAGCCGCTTGTGGTGCTTTCATTCCTCTTCGAATTGTCCAAGCTCTCACCTCTTTCTCACCAGCAGTAAAGTATGTAATCAACTCTAGCAAATTGTAGCAAGAGCGAATCACTTTGTTAACTCCGGCTTCTTTTAGACCAAGATCATTCAAAAATTCTAGACGCTCTTCTTTGGTTTCTAATTCTGCAATATCCGCCTCTATCCCTGCACAAACAACCAGAACTTCTGCATTTTCTTCTTTCACAGCTTCTTTCAGTCTTTGAACATGCGCATTTCCATCTGGAAGCGAACCTTCATCTACATTACAAACATAGATCACAGGCTTCACAGTCAGCAAATTCAGCTCCTTCAACAAAGCCTCATCGGCTTCTTCTACTTCTAAACTACGTGCCGACTTCCCTGCAGAAAGATGCTCCACTAGTTTCTCCATTACACCAGCTGCACGTTTTGCCTGCTTATCGCCACCTTTGCCAGCCTTTTGCCATTTATCCATGGCCTTTTCTGCTGCTGCTAAATCAGCCAATTGCAATTCAGTATCAATTACGTCTTTATCTCTTACTGGATCAACAGATCCATCTACGTGCGTGATATTATCATCTTCGAAGCAACGCACAACATGCATGATGGCATTCGTAGTTCGAATATTTCCGAGAAATTTATTGCCTAAACCTTCTCCTTCACTTGCTCCCTTAACTAAACCTGCAATGTCTACAATTTCCACCGTAGTTGGAAGAACCTTTTGCGGATTCACCAATTTAGTAAGGACGTCTAAACGATTATCTGGTACCGTAACAATACTACTGTTTGGTTCAATAGTACAGAACGGGAAATTGGCAGCTTGCGCTTTCGTACTTGAAAGTGCATTAAACAGAGTTGATTTACCTACGTTTGGCAAGCCTACTATTCCACATTGTAAAGCCATAATATTTTCTTTAAGCTATAGCAAAAACTCAGGTTTCTACTAAGAGGCGCAAAAATAAGATATTTGCTTTAGCAATGCACAGTTTACCATCTAAATTGCAAGTAAGTCTTCTGATTAGAATTAGCTATTCCCAACTGTCTGACTCTTCACTTTCGTTATTTTCAGGAGTTTTGTTGCCAATTTTATCGTCGTCGTTCTCCTCGTGTGAAAATTCGTCAAAATCATAGTCGGGTAAAAGTTCATCTTTCACATGCGCCATCGCATCTTGAAAGGCAGTCATAAACTTGTTAAAATCTTCCTTGTATAAGTGTATTTTATGACGCTCGTATCCGTCGTCGTCAAATCGTCTTTTGCTTTCTGTGATTGTTAGGTAGTAGTCATTTCCTTTTGTCGAACGAACATCGAAAAAGTAAGTTCTTCTTTTCCCAGCTCGTACACGTTTAGAGTAAATTTCTTCTCCTCCAAACCGATTATTTTCTTCCAATTTGCGGTATTGATTAGTGTTTTGTAATTGTGTCCCATACAATTTTAACAAAAATCTTACACAAAATATAATTAATTGTATTATTTCTAACTTTCCGCTAACTGCTTCATATACAACTGAAAATACAGACCTTTCTCCGCTATCAGGGCTCCATGTGTTCCCATTTCTATCAATTCACCCTCATCTAAGACCAAAATTTTATCAAAATCGGTTAAAGAAGTTACGCGATGTGTGATAACAATCGAGGTCTTTTTTTTCGTAAAGGATTGCAAATTATTCAGAATATTTTCTTCCGTTGTTGCATCAACTGCAGAAAGGCAATCGTCGAAAACCACGACTGGCGTTTCTTTTATTAGCGTTCGAGCTAAAGAAATTCTCTGCTTTTGACCGCCTGACAAGGTCACTCCCCGTTCTCCTACAAGCGTTTCATATCCATCAGGTAGACGATCAATATCCTTCGCGACATCGGCCATTTCAGCCGCTTTTTGAACCTGCAAAAAGTCGGATTCATTCAGTCCGAAAGCAATATTATTTCTTACTGTTTCTGAAAAAAGAAAAATATCTTGCTGAACCAATCCAAGCTGTTGACGATACTTTTCGATGTTCCAATCTTCTAGTTTTCGCCCATCCACCTGGATTGTGCCTTCGCTAACTTCGTAAAACCTAACAAGTAATCCTGCAAGCGTTGATTTACCACTTCCTGTCCTTCCTGTTATAGCAATACGCTGTCCCGCCTTAATATCAAACGAAACATTCTTTAAAGCCGTAATTTCTGTATCCGGATAAGTAAAACTCACATTATCAAAAGAAATATTTCCTTGCAATACTCCTTCATAGAGGTCTTCACGCTGCGTGATTTCTTCTTTTTCATCTAAGAACTCGTTTATTCTCTTTTGCGAAGCAGACGCTCTTTGAATCAAGGAAGCCACCCAACCTACGGAGGTTACGGGCCAAGTAAGCATGCTTACATAAATGACGAACTCGGCAATATTTCCTGCACTAATGTTTCCTGACATTACCTCTCTCCCGCCAATCCAGATCGTCAAAATGGTGCTTAAGCCAATTAATAAAAGCATCAATGGAAAAAACAAGGCATGCACTTTTGCTAAATCCAAAGAAACGTCCTTGTAGTTTTCACTTTCTCTTCTAAAGTGTTGCAATACAGGTTCTTCCTGTACATAGCTCTTCAATACGCGAATTCCAGAATAGGATTCTTGCGAGACACTCGTCAATTTTGACATTTGCCTTTGAATTAACTCTGAGCGTTTGTGGATGATATTATTTATTATGAAAATCGAAAGCGATAGAACCGGCAAAGGCAACAATACCCACCAGGTAAGTCGTGCATTAACACTGAACATCGCTCCAATAACCATTACTGACAAAACGACCAGATTTACGGTATACAAAATGGCTGGTCCAAGATACATCCGCACCCTAGAAACATCTTCACTGATGCGAGACATAAGATCGCCTGTCTGATTTCGCTTATAAAAGCTCATTCCCAGTCGTTGGTAATGCGCATAAATTTCATTCTTTAAGTCGAATTCTATCTTTCGGGACATCACTACTAGTGTTTGCCGCATTAAGAACATAAAGGCGCCTTTAACAAGCGCCAAAATCAAAACGGCAAATCCGAAAAGTAAAAGTGAAAAACTAAAGAAGGAGGTAAACGATGCTGCGGCCGAAAATCCTTGGACTGATTGATACAAATCAATATTTTCTTTGACGATGTCGAAAGCATATCGAATGATGCGAGGCGGATAGATTCCTATAACGTTAGAGATCGCGACAAAGAGCACTCCAAATAAGAAATGCCACTTGTATAACCAGAAGTATTTATTGAGTCTTAAAAGATGCTTCAAATCAGATTAATTTCCCCTTCATCGTATGGACCCAGAAAGTACAATCTGAATCGATGCTAAAGGTCTTCATTTGAAACAAAGCAAAGCCCAAATTGATCTGCTAAAGCACAAATAAGTTGTGTTTTTAGAATTTTAGAGGACGATTCGGCTCATTCAGAAGTTCTATTTCTTTCTAAACAACCTAATCAAGTGCAATCGCTGGCATGCAATCGACTCTTGTTTCAATGGTTGACCCAGCATCTGGAGCAAAAAACGGAGAATAAATCGAAGGAAGAATAGCACCTTTTGATTGAGCCTCTACATAAATTCTTGATTTACTATCCCCAAGCCAAACAAACAGCCTGGGATTTCATCCTTTGTACGACGTTCTACACCATTTCCTCATGCTTTAGCAGCTGTGCAATCATCAGGTGGACAAGTCAGGATTTGCTTGCACGTGTCTGTAACGCTTCAAGAACGGATCTATCGATACCTCCTGTGCAGTATGGGTATTGCTGCGAGCAACATTTATTAGCAAAAACAAAAAGAATCCTAGATAGGGTGTTTTCCTCCTATTTTAATCTAGCTGTTCTTTGGGCACATCAGGAACCGTTTTTCCAATAAATCGCACTACGGCATAAAGGGCTGCAACGCCAATTGCGAGGTTGATGATCATTGGCAAACCTACTGCTGTTGAAAACCAACCCATGAAAATACTAGTAATTCCAACGGTCATTGCGTACGGCATCTGTGTTCTAACGTGATCGATGTGGTTACAATTCGAAGCCAGAGAGCTCAGAATTGTGGTATCTGAAATCGGAGAACAGTGATCGCCGAAGACTGAACCTGCTAATACACAAGACACTACATTTAAGAAAATAGGCATTACTTCTTCGACAGGAAGTCCAGCTTCAATACTTACAGCCCAGGTTGTTGGGAGCATGATAGGATATAAAATCGCCATTGTGCTCCAGCTTGATCCAGTGGCAAAAGCTATTAATCCTGCAGTAACAAATGTGATTACAGGTAAGATATACGGAGAAACGAAGCCTGCCA
>CALFBW010000397.1 GCA_937951415.1 uncultured Chitinophagales bacterium
GCCCATTAAGCCTGAAAATTCCTTGGGAAGAGTAAGCAGAATGGACGCCATTAATAACAAAAGTATCAATGAAGCAGCCTTGCGTACTGCTCGACAAAAATTGACAAAACTGGAGTACGCTTACTCTAGAATTGACGATCCAGCCTTTGGGGATTGTTCGAACTGCGGAAACGGAATCCACCCCCGAAGGATTCTCTTTATGCCAGAAAGTACGCTTTGTATGTCTTGTGCGAAACGTCAATAAAGCTTAAAAAGGGAGTTTTTTAGCTTCCGCGGAACTGTGAGCTGGTAGGTTTTTGTTAATAGAATAGAAGCACGTGTATGGAATCGCTCAAGTTTGAGCTTCACAATCAGATGCTTCAGGGTATAGAAATAAATAAAACACAAACATAGAATGGACAACTTATTAATGCATTTACCCAACCTGAAAGGGGAGGAGGCAATTTACCTTAAAGAGCTAACCCGAAACATGACTGACAATGAAATGAGTCATTTTGTTGCCATGTATAGAGGCAAGCGAAAAGATCCACAAACATATCTTTTGTTAAGCGCCTTAGGGTTTTTAGGCGTGGCAGGTGTTCAGCGATTCGTGACGGAAGACATCGTTTGGGGAATTATTTATTTTTTGACGGGTGGTTTTTGCATGATTGGAACCGTAGTAGATATGGTGAATGCACAGAAAAATTCATGGAAGTACAACAGAGAAGCGGCTATGGAATCTGCTAACACTGTTCTTCTTTTGAATTCTTAATAAATAGCAGTATCAAAATAGCAGAGGGGCTCCAATAGAATCATTGTGAGTCCCTTTTTATTTTTAAAAAAAGCGAAGGCTACAATTATTTTTTTTATTTCATTTCTCCACGATTCACTAGCATTTTGAAAACTAGCCAAGCTCCAGAAATAAAAGTTAGCACGTAGCCAGTAAAGCTTGCGAGCGGAAATGTGCCATCGCTGTTGTAGTGTAATATTTCTTGTGTATAAATAAATGAAGAGCCAAGAAAAAGACTACAAGTTAATAAGCCCATTATTAGCCGGTTAGTTGATTTGGCTTTTTGATGAATTCGATAAATTTCCAGATCCTGATTAATATTTAATTCCAATTCACCTTTTCGAGCCATTTGAAAAAAGCTAACGAGCTCATCGGGTATTTTTCGTGAGAAATTATCTAGCGTAGTAATTCGGTAAGCTAATTCTTCAAAGATGTTTTCTGTGCTAAATTGCTCTTTAACCAATTTAACTCCATATGGTTTTACAATTTCATAGATATTTAAATCTGGGCTCACTTGCTTTCCTATGCCTTCTAAAATTGCTAGGGCTCTCAGGATTAAAAAAATGCTCCCAGGAAGTTTCATTTTATTTTCGTGAATAATTTCTTGTAGTCTTCTGCCGAGCTCTGTCAAACTTCCTTGACTTACATCTAAACCTGAGAAGTCATCAATGATCTGTGAAATTTGATAGTCGAATAGTTTTCTATTCGCAATACCATCTTCAATTGCCAACTGTCTTAAACTGGTGGCCACTTTTCGAGCGTCTCTTTGCGCCAAGCCAATAAATACTCCTGCAAAGGCAAACTTATCTCGTTTCTGTAAGTTGCCTACCATCCCATAATCAATCAAAGCGATTCGACCATTTTTCATGATCAAAACATTCCCAGGGTGCGGATCTGCATGGAATAAACCGTACTCGAAAATCTGCGATAAATACAGCTTGATTCCTTCCGTTGCTATTGCCTTCGGATCCAATCCCCAAGAACGAATCGTATCAACATCCGTCACTTTACAAGCGCTGATGTATTCGCTGATGAGAATCCTCTTAGTAGAATGTCGAGTAAAAACTTCAGGGACTTTAAAAGCCAGTGTTTTTCGATAAAATGCTCGAAACTGAGCCATGTTTCGGGCTTCGATTCGATAATCGAGTTCTTGCTTCATGGTCTTGCAAAAGGTCTCCACCACATCAACAATATTAGGGATACCCAATCGCTGAAAATAGGCCTGCGCGCGTGTTGCAATTTCTTGAATAATCGCGAGGTCATTCTCTACTACCCGTTCAATATTTGGTCGCTGCACTTTTACCACCACTTCGGGACCGTCATAGAGTTTCGCTCGATGCACTTGACCGATGGAAGCACTGCCAATAGGCTTGTCTAAAAAGTACTCGAATAAGTCATTGATACTTTGTCCTGTTTCTTCTTCAATGATTTGTCGTGCTTCAACTACAGGGAAAGGTGGAACGCTGCTTTGCAGTTTCTCGAATTCTGTAATCAAGGGTAATGGTAGAATGTCTGGACGATTACTAAGTACTTGGGCGAACTTTACGAAAGTTGGTCCTAGCTCTTCAGTAGTTAAGCGAATGATTTCCCAGTGCGTATGATCTAAGACCGCTTTCTCTTTTCTCGTCCAAGTTAACTTCCGGCCTTCTGGAATGAAGTTCTTTAAGGGCGTATTTATTACCAAATCTTCAAAACCATTTTTTACCAGCACCTGGATGATTTCTCTCACCCGGTTAAGGTTCTTGATCGTTTTACCGATTCGCATGGGCACTGGAATCTGAGACATGGTTCTTGTATGAAAAAGCTAAGGCTGCTTTTGTGATAGTAGCTCAAAAAAAAAGCCAAACACACAAATGTGCGTTTGGCTTGAATTCTTTATCCTTTTTTAGAATCTCCGATTACTTGCTCTTCTTTACAACAGTACGCTTTACTGCTTTTTTCGCTTCTGGAGCTTTCTCAGCATTTTCAGCTTTCAACTGACGTTCCAACTTAGCGATTTTCTTCTTCATTGTATCGTACTCAGAACGTGAAGCCAAATCCAATTTGTCGGTAACTGACTCAACGATTCCTTTTACGCTATCTGTTACTTTCTCACGACGGTCGTCTGCAGTCTGGAAAAAGGCATCCACCATTTTCTTTCCTTCTTTTTCGTAAGGACGATCTGCCTCTACGAAATCATTAACACGTTGTTGTACTTTTTCTGCAGTTGTTGCTGCCAAACCTACTCCTGTATAGAGTACTTTTTTGATGATAGTAGTCATTATATTTATTTTTTATGATTATTAATTTCTTTTTTCTCAGGCTTATTTAGCCAATTCTTTCTCCAACTTCTCGACCTTCTTCTGTAGGTCAACCAAATCTGATTTTTTTACCAAATCCAATTTAGAAACTGAACGCTCAATCAAGTCTTTTACCAAAGATTCGAACTCTGCTTTTTTACCTTCAGCAGTTTTTGTGAAGTCGTTTACAATCTTCTGACCTTCTTCGATGTTGATTTTGTCGCTATCTACTAAGTCGTTTACAGTCTGCTGAACTTTTTCAGTCATTGAAGCAGCCATTCCAACTCCTGTATACAATACTTTTTTTACTAAATCTTCCATGATCGACGTTCTTTTTATTGTTTTTCTATTGTCGTTTTATGGTAGATATAGGTCAAATCAAGTGCCAATACTAAAATGCCAAAAGCGAGTTAGTAGTTCGCTTTTTGTACTTAAATTATTGATAATGAGTATTTTATTTGCTAATAAATAAAATAAAATCTATGTTACAAGGAGCGAGGGGAATAAATAAAGTGCCATAATGACAGTATTTGTCATTTGTGCATGACAAGTTGTCTTTCGTTCTTGTCAGCCTTTAGGAAAAGCAGCAGGGCAATCTGTCATGTTTCGGAAATGCATTCTGAAGAAGACATAAGCTGGGAAGTTTTTATTTCCTAAAACCTTTGATAAAAATCGGAATCCAGCCGAGAATTGGAATGAAGAAAGAGATTAGAAATGGATTCTTGAGTAAGAT
>CALFBW010000398.1 GCA_937951415.1 uncultured Chitinophagales bacterium
ATTGATGTGTAATAAATTTGATTGATCTGCTTCCTGTTTTAATAAGCAGGTATTTCTTACAGCGATTTCTTTTACAGGCCATTCAGCTAGGGGAAGTTCGCTTTTAATATAAAAGTGAGAATCATCGGAATCGATGCTACAAATTTCGATGGGATTTTCAGTGCCATTTATTTTTATGAATAAATGATCGCTCACATAATCGGATACTTTCCTTTCGTCAATAAATACTTCTTTAGTATTTATTGCTTCTTTGAAATTTTCTTTGTCTAGATGTATCTCAAGACGTACTCTTTGCTGACTCACAAAAAGACTAAATATTCCTACTGGTGCATCGTGTGGAACAGGAGCAAAGAAGTGGGAACTGTTTAATAGAACAAATAATAAAAGTATTTTCATTCGCTTTATGTTCTAGAAAATCGACAAGCCCAATTTTGCTTTGTTTTTCTCCCAAGCATCAAAGTCGGTGTTTTGAACCGTTCCATCCAAAGTTCCATCACTCATTTCGTAAATATTCAATATGGCAGGATCGTTTTTCCATAAATCGTAGTCAGTGGTTTGAATGACATTGTCTGCATTATAGTCTCCAGCGTGCATGGCTTTGATGTTTCCAGCGCTACTGGCGATGTCTTTTTGCTGCTCCACCCCATAACTATCGTTACTAGTAAAATCGAAAGTAACAGTATTGCTGTTGTCAATCGTAAAAGCAGTCGGACTTAGAATGTCTAAATGGTTTCTGTGGCGAATTGCAAAGTAAAAGCTGCTGCCACCCGAAAGTGTGCTGAAACGCAAAGGACCTGTTCCTGAAGCATTGACAATTGTCCCATCTTCCAACAAGAAACCAGCTTTTGATTCTTGTAGGGTGACGCCATTTATTGGGTCTCCTGAATAAGCTTCTATTAGAATCCAGTCCACAACATTCGAGGGGATGACAAAGAGGCTTTCAGTTCCATTGTATAAATACGGAGCCATAGAATAAGGCTGGCTAGCTGGCAGCAGACCCAAGCTTTGAAGTTGGGTACGCATAAGGTTACTGTTACTAGGCAAAGCGCCTTCGAGAAAAACCTGAAAGTTCACCGAAACTAGATCGCAAGCATCTGGTACTCCATCCATGTCAGAATCAATGGTGTCATCTCCGCCTGGGCAAATGTCGTCCGAGTCTTGAACACCATCATTATCACTGTCGATAATATCCAAAGTAAAGTGCGCTTCTAATGCGAGGTCGCAAAAAAGTGGAAAGCTATAGTTAGGGTTGGTACTAACGATAGTTCCCCCATCGCTCCAATAATCGAAGCTATAATTGCTAGCTGCAGTGGCGGTAACACTTACAGTTGAACCTGAGATAAACATTCCAGCACCGCTTGTAGTTCCTCCAAGAGCAGGAACAACATTCGTGGACAATGTTCTCGGTGTGGAATCGCCGTCATTCGAATTATTGAAGCTTGGATCAGGTGTTCCAACCGTACATCTACCAATCTGAGGAAAAGCATCCGTAATCACATAGAAGTAGTCGAAGCTTTCAGTACCGCTGTCTGTGATTACATTGATGTTGCGCTCAATGCCATTACATTCATCTAAATCTCCTGAAGTAGCTACAAATTCGTAGTCTTTGGTGTATTTTCCATTGTAAGGACCACATGGACCGCTAATTCCATCGCCCGGTCGATCTCCGCTCTTTAATTGATAGCTCGGCTGCAGTAGTGCCAATCCTCCTGTTCCATCAGGTCCATAGCGATACAGAATAGGATAACCATCATTCGCCCAGCCAATATGTATGGGTTGCGCAGGAGCACTATTGCTTGTCGTAATGCCAGGGAAGTTTTCTTCCATGTACTGAAACGGGTTCCCGTGGTAGTGATATCCTTGTCCTCCTGTATGTCCCGAAGAACAATCAAGGGAAACATTTCCTTGCCCTTGTCCTTGGTTGTTGGTGGGTTCGAAAACCCAATTCCAATTGTATTCTCCCGTATTCGGATTTTCAAACACAAAAGGTAAAGCTGGAGCTGGAGCTAATAAAACGCCATTCAAAGCCACACCATAAAAGCGGGAAGGTCTGTTGGTTCCAGAAACAACGGAAGTTGCAAAAGCTGCTTGTGACGGCGTGGCATCCATTTGAAACTCGTAAATCATCGGGCTTGGGACATTCGCCGCATGGCAAAATTCATGACTTGGATAATCATTGCTCTTGATCGTTCTTATGTCACTTGCTGATGTCTCCTCATAAAAGCTGAGGTAAGCAGGAGTGGCACAGCAGCCGATATTTGTTTGGCTTGTTGTTCCAGGATCACTACATGGAAGGCTTAAGTCGCAGTCTGTATCAATTCCCGTTTCTGCACCATTTTGAATCAAGTCTTGACAAGACCAATAGTTACGGATTTCTCTCGCTTCGTCTTCTAGCTCGATTTTGATGGCGACTTGACTCGCATTAAGAGCACCTATCAAGTCGTTGAGTTCATAAGGATCATTTATTAAGTCATAAAACTCTTGAATACCGTTTTCAAAATTGATCAGCTTGTATTGCTGGTTTCTTATAGCCCAGCCGCTCTTGCTGCTATCTTCGTCAATCTCAGTATAATTGTATGGCCGTTTTGTACCATTCGAGTTACTGAGAAGTGATTCGAAACTTAGGCTATTGTAAATCCCTCCTGGTAAATCACTTCCAGTAAGTTCAAGTATACTGGCATAGAGATCTGCCATGTGTACCATAGCTTCTTCGGTTTCCCCCTGACGACTTACGCCTTTTCCAGAAACAATAAAAGGTACTTTCACTCCACCTTCGTATAGTGTCCCCTTTCCTCTTTCAGCAGGAAAGTTTTGTAAAATTCCCGAAGGTGTCCCATTATCTCCCGCAAAAATGACGATCGTGTTGTTTTTTACTGCTAAAGGCATGCTATCAAATAGACGCCCCAGTTCATAGTCAATGGATTCAATGGCAGCTAAGAATCTTCGTTTGTTATTATTCGGATTTAAAGTATAAGTACCAGCAGGCGGTGTATGGTATGGTCCATGAGGCGCACCATGAGACAAAATGGTAAACCACGCACTGTTTTGATTGTTGACCCAAGTTTTTAAACTATTGGTTAAGTGGGCAGAGACATACTCATTAACGTCGGAAGTAAGTCCGTTGGTCACCTTTTCCCAGCTGTAGTAATCAGGGACGTTGGAATCCATAAAGCCCTCGAAGTGATCGATGCCGTGATTGTTAGGGTGGTTTGGATCTACAGGCATGGAGACATGCCACTTCCCGAAAAAGGAATCACTGTAAATGCCACCGCTGTTTGCGGCTACTTTTGTGAAAACAGATTCATGCCCCAAAACCAATTCTCCAGGAGAATCAGTAACCCCACTTTGAATCCCGAACTTACCGCTCAATAAGCTAGCGCGAGTTGGGGTGCACTTCGGGGCCGCCCAAGCATTCATAAAAGTTAGGCCCACAGAACGAAGGCTGTCAATGTGAGGCGTACTCGGTAAAAACGGACTCGCTTCATAGCCAGACAAGGCATCAGTACCCATGTCATCAGCAATAATCAATAAGATGTTAGGATGATTGGGGTCAGTTTGACCAAATGTATTCGTTAATAAAAGAAAGAAGGCGCATGAAAAGCAGGCCAGCTGTTGAAATAAAAATGGGGATTTCATAAAGAGTAATTAGTGCTGATTAGTAGGTAGTAAGGGCGCACGAGAGACTTTAAATGTAGTTGGATAAACAAGACTCCCCTTATTACTACGAGTTTTTCTGAATTTGTGTTTGGTTGATGGAATCTTTTGAAAAATAAATTTAGCACTTAAGTTGTTGATTTTCAGAGTATATTGAAGATCGGTCAAAAAAAAGGCAGATAAACTTTCCCAATAGCTTGCCCAGTAATAAAACCCGTCCTATTTTTGCACCCCGCAACGAAGCGGAATAAGCCCAGATAGGGCGAAAAGTTAAAGTTCATTGAGAGGCTGGAGATTGACAAAAAGACAATTTTAATAATTGTTGAATTAGACAAGTTTAGACATTCTTAAACGAGGAAGTAATCGAGAGATTACGGATAATAATAGCTAGAAATAGTTTTTAAATGAGCGAGAAGGGGTTGAGCAATTCATAAAGATATTTAACTATTACAATGGAGAGTTTGATCCTGGCTCAGGATGAACGCTAGCGGCAGGCTTAATACATGCAAGTCGAACGGTAAGGCCCCTTCGGGGGTACACGAGTGGCGCACGGGTGCGTAACGCGTACACGATCTACCATCAAGAGGGGGATAGCCTTTGGAAACGAAGATTAATACCCCATAGTAATACAGAGCTGCATGGCTTTGTATTTAAAGCTCCGGCGCTTGATGATGGGTGTGCGTCCCATTAGGTAGTTGGTGAGGTAACGGCTCACCAAGCCGACGATG
>CALFBW010000399.1 GCA_937951415.1 uncultured Chitinophagales bacterium
CAAAAATTCTATAAACCAAGAGGTACTTGACGAAAAACTAATGGATACTATTGTTCGCATCCATTGGGGATGTGCGCTAGTGTTGTCACAATCAGCCAATGACTATACATTGGAAACAGAAACTTTTTCCCCTCCAAAAGGCCCCTTGGGAAAATTTTACCAACTGAATCTACTGAACAGCAAAAAAGGCAATAACAAAGAACTTGAAAACGCATTTGCCGATCAATTTTATCATTTAACAAAAAACAAAGAAGAAATCGAAGTTATTGCTAATAATTTACCGAATTTATTATCAAACATTTCTATTCAAAATATTAATAAATTATACGAAGAAAATGCCTTCGAAAAAGTAAAATCAATTTCCTTTGCTTTTAAAACAGCTTTACAACTTTGCTATCCCCAAAATAGCAATAATTTATACGAAGTTATCAGCGAAGAAGAATATCATGCTTGCTTTTATTTGGCTATTTCTTGTCTTCAATTAACAGAAACCAGCGCGGCCCTAGACTGGCTAAGTTTTATTTTACCCAACAGTGGTAAACATATAAATATCAGCAAATTACCGCTAGGCACTTCCCCATTTATTTATTCGCTATACCTGCATTTATTGAATGACAATTTACTATTTCTAGAAAGTCATCAAAGAAATATTTCGCGATTAATTAAGCGATCATCATTGGAAAGTTCGGAAAGTATATACCTCTTAAGTTTCTTGAGAAAAATTACTGGAAAAAGGTATAGAGGGAGAGAACTAAATTTATTAAAAGAAGAGGAAAACAAATTCTTGTCATTGAGCATTTCAGATTCATCGCAATTTCCTCAACTAGACATTCCCCTAATTTATAGAAATTTAGAAAATAAATTCGCCAAGGCAATGGCATAGCGCCAATGCCTTGACTGATTTATTATTTATTTCAAAAACTCTACTTTTCCAGAGTCTAAGTGGTAATAAGCAGGAGCGATGTGCAATCCTCCTGATTCAATTGCTGTAGCAATGATTTTCGAGCGAGATTTCAACTCTGCGATCGTCATGTGCACATTTTTTCGGATTACATCATCGATCGTTGCGCCCTCTCCACAAGCATTAAGAGCAGGCACAATGTGCGACAGCAAATGATTCAAATTGTGTCCATTGTCACCACCATTTACAGCAGCAGTTACAGCTCCACAACTTTGGTGTCCTAAAACTACAATCACTTTTGTGCCGCAGTGCGCTACAGCATACTCCATACTAGCAATGGAAGAATTGTTGGCGACATTTCCAGCAACTCGCACTACAAAAAGTTCCCCCAAACCGGTATCGAAGGCCAATTCAGGCACCACTCTACTGTCGGCACAACTCAAAACTATCGCATAAGGCTCCTGCCCTGAAGCCAAAGCCTCTCTTCTTGAACTATTGTTTAGCTTTCCATCTAAACTATCTGCCACAAAGCGCGCATTACCATCTTGCAAACGCGCCATTGTTTCTTTTACATTACTATGCATGTGTTATCTCTTTTAGTGTTCAAATTTGCTGTGCAAAATACAAATAACATCAAACTATTGTAAATGGTTTGGTAGGGCGAATGCGATTCGCTCGGGCAATGGAGCTCCTCTGGGTAGTTTAAGAATTTTTTAACGGGGAAAATGATACTATCAATTGAACTTCAATGGTTAAATTGCTGTCTTAATACTAACTACAATCCATAAAACGATAGAAGAATGAAGCAACTTCCTTTTTTGATTATAGCTGCTGTTGCTGGAAGCTTACTCACCTTGGGTATTTACAAGATGGCGGGCTTCGATAACAAAACCGTAATTATCGAACAGTCGCAATCGGTGCCTGCAAGTCTAATGAAGGGACCGTCAGCGGTACCGCAATTACCCGTTGCTCCCTCTGGAGAGCCTGTAGATTTCACCTATGCAGCTGCTAAGAGCATGCCTGCTGTGGTTCACATCAAGGCAAGCACTAAAGTAGCTCAGAACACCCGAGGAGGCTCCAATCCTGACGACTTATTCGATCAATTTCGGTGGTTTTTCGGTGATCAAGGCAATCCTTTTGGAGGACCAGGAGGGCCGGGAGGAATGGCGCCTGCCGAATCTTCAGGATCTGGGGTAATAATCTCACCTGATGGTTATATAGTCACGAACAATCACGTAATTGACGGCGCAACTTCTTTGGAAGTAACACTGTTTGACAATCGCACCTTTGATGCGACTCTGGTAGGAACCGATCCAACGACAGATATTGCGCTTATCAAAGTTGATGCGAAACAACTCTCGACTTTACAACTCGCTGATTCTGATGATGCTAAGGTAGGAGAATGGGTGTTAGCCGTTGGAAATCCTTTCAATTTATCCTCTACGGTAACAGCTGGCATTGTGAGTGCGAAAGGTCGAAATATTAGCATTCTTCGCGAACGTGGAGCGATTGAATCTTTCATTCAAACCGATGCCGCTGTGAATCCTGGAAACAGCGGAGGTGCCTTAGTAGATGTTCAAGGCAACCTTCTAGGAATAAATACTGCCATCGCCACCTTAACTGGTTCTTATTCGGGCTATTCTTTCGCTGTGCCGGTCAATATCGCCGCCAAGGTGGTGAAAGACCTAAAAGACTACGGAACCGTTCAGCGAGCTTATTTGGGCATCATGATCCGTGATTTGGATAGCCAACTGGCCGAAGAACTAGGAACTACTCGTTCTCAAGGGGTCTATGTGGATGATTTCGCGGAGAATAGTTCGGCTGCTGGCTCTGGAATGCGTCAAGGCGACGTGATTATCGGGGTAGATGGAAAAACGGTAAATTCTTCTCCTGAGCTTCAAGAGCTGATAGGACGTAAAAGGCCGGGAGATCGAGTTACAGTTTTGGTAGATCGGGACGGTAAGTCAAGGGAAATCAACATTTTACTAAAAAACAAGATGGGGAATACCAAAACTGTAACTGCGGAAAGTTTGGCAAAAACGATCAGTCCTTCTCTTGGTGCTGAATTCTCAGATTTGAGTGACAGCGAGCTCGATCGATTGGAAATCGAAGGAGGTGTAAAAGTTAGTGAGCTTTTAGACGGAAAGCTTAAGCAAGCAGACGTTAGAGAAGGCTTCGTAATCACAAAAGTAGACGACATTCCAATAATGTCCCTCGAACAATTAAATACAGTACTGTCTCAGAAACGAGGTGGGGTAATGCTCGAAGGAGTTTACCCGAATGACTCGGGAATTTATTATTATGCTTTTGGTTTGTAGAGAGATCAATCAAACTGAGAT
>CALFBW010000400.1 GCA_937951415.1 uncultured Chitinophagales bacterium
TAATTTTTAGTCGTAAGCCATGAATCAAAATCCTGAACAAATAGCAAGAGATAAAATTGACCAAATGCTCACTGATGCTGGATGGTTAGTTCAGTCTAAAGCAAAAGTCCACTTATCAGCGGGCATTGGTGTTGCGCTTCGAGAAACGAACACAGAGTCTGGTTCAGCAGACTACATACTCTTTGTGAACTCCAAAGCAGTTGGAGTAATAGAAGCCAAAGCAGAAGATAAGGGATATAAACTATTACAGGTAGAAGAACAATCTCTACGCTATTCAAAAGATGCGATTAAGATTGGGAAGTTTATGTTGAAAAGCGAAAAGCCTTTTGTGTATGAAAGTACAGGAACGCTAACCCGCTTTACGGATTTCAGAGATCCAAAACCTAGAGGGCGACGTGTTTTTAGTTTTCATAAACCCGAAACCCTAGCAGAATGGCTTAAAAAAGGTTCGTCTTTAAGAGAACGACTTTTATTGATGCCCGCACTAGATGCAACAGGGCTTCGACCTGCTCAGATTGTTGCTGTCAATAATCTGGAACAGTCCTTTAAAAAGAATCGTCCAAAAGCCTTGATTCAAATGGCTACGGGGGCAGGCAAAACCTTTACGGCGGCTACATTTGTTTATCGATTACTAAAACATGTAGATGCTAAACGCATCTTGTTTGTGGTGGACACCAAAAACTTGGGAGAACAGGCAGAACAGGAGTTCATGACCTTTCAGCCAAATGACGACAATAGAAAATTTACGGAATTATATAATGTTCAGCGATTAAGTTCTAGTTATATCGCTTCGGATAGTCAAGTATGTATTTCTACTATACAACGGCTCTATTCTATTCTAAAAGGGGAAGAACTAGACGAAAGTGCAGAGCTAGAAAATCCAGAGGAAAACTCTTGGATTAAAAAACAAGTGAGCAAAAAACAGGCTGTTCCTGTTGATTACACGCCTAAAGTTCCGATAGAGCAATTCGATTTTATTGTGATTGATGAGTGTCACCGTTCCATTTATAATCTCTGGAAACAGGTACTGGATTACTTTGATGCTTTCCTGATTGGCTTAACCGCAACACCTGACAAAAGAACTTTTGGTTTCTTCAACGAAAATGTAGTGAGTCAGTACACCTACGAAGAGTCGGTCATTGATGGTGTTAATGTTCCTCAGGAAATATATACTATTGAAACCGAAATCTCTCAAAAAGGGGAAACCATAAAAGCGGGCTGGTTCATTGATAGAAGAAATAAACTCACCAGAAAGAAGCGGTGGCAGCAAGAGGACGAAGACACCGCTTATAAAAAAAATGATCTCGATAAAAAGGTGGTCAATCCTAGCCAAATCAGAAATATTATACGAGCATACAAACGTGCCTTAAAGACGGAAATTTATCCAAATCGGGTAGATAAAGACGGGGACTATGAAGTGCCAAAAACATTGGTATTTGCCAAAACAGATAGCCACGCAGACGACATCATAAAAATCATTCGGGAAGAATTTGATGAAGGCAACGAGTTTTGTAAAAAAGTGACCTACAAAGTGGAGAAAGACCGTCTGGATGCAGACGGAAAAATTATTGAAAAAGGAGAAAAAGCTAAATCTATATTAGGACAATTTAGAAACCAATACTACCCACGTATTGCCGTTACCGTGGACATGATTGCCACAGGTACGGATGTGAAACCCTTGGAGGTATTGCTTTTTATGCGTGATGTGAAAAGTGTGAACTACTTTGAGCAAATGAAAGGTAGAGGAACACGAACCATCAATAAGGATTCTCTGCAAAAAGTTTCTCGAACCGCCAGAAGCAAAACACACTTTGTAATTGTAGATGCTATTGGTGCTACCAAATCTAAAAAAACAGACAGCCGACCGCTGGAGAGAAAACCAACGATACCCATGAAAGATTTGCTGGGCGCAGTATCTATGGGCGTAGCGGATGAAGATTTGTTTTTGTCTTTAGCCAATCGTTTGATACGCTTAGAAAAGCAAATCACCGAAAAGGAAAAAGATAAATTACTAGATTTTTCTGGGGGCAAAAACCTAAAGCAAATTACCAAAGAGCTGATAACGGCCTACGACCAAGATGCGATTGATGACAAGGCACAGCTTGAAATTGATAAAATTCCTGTGCAAGACAGAACGCCTGCACTAGTTGATGAAGCTAAAAAAGCCGCCCAAGAAGCATTGATAAGGCAAGCCACTTCTACCTTCAATGGAGAATTGAACGATTATTTGGATAATGTGCGTAGGGAACACGAACAGATTATTGATAGTGTAAACATAGACAGCATTACCAAATCCGAATGGGACAAAACTTCGGTAGATAAAGCAAGCGCCATTGTAAAAGACTTTACGGAATACCTAGAATTGCACAAAGACGAAATAAAAGCTTTGAGCATTTTCTACAATCAGCCTTACAACCGTAGAGCGATTACCTTCAAAATGATTAAAGAGGTATTTGCTAAAATGACTTTAGAAAAGCCAGTGCTTGCCCCTGACTATGTTTGGAATGCTTATGCTACACTAGAAGAGGTAAAAAGCGAACAACCCAAAGATGAACTCACTGCATTGGTGTCTTTGATTCGTAGAGCTTGTGGCATTGATGGGCAACTGCGCGCCTTTGGGAAGACCATTGAAGCCAATTTCAAAAACTGGATTTTCAAACAAAATGCAGGACAACACAACCGCTTTACGAACGAGCAAATGGACTGGCTACGCATGATTAAAGACCATGTAGTAAGCAGTTATCACATAGAACTAGACGATTTGGACTACACTCCTTTTGACAGCCAAGGCGGTAGAGGAAAAATGTATCAACTTTTCGGAAACGAGATGAATGAAATTATTAATGAGCTTAATGAAGTACTGGCAGCTTAGTCTAGAACAGGA
>CALFBW010000401.1 GCA_937951415.1 uncultured Chitinophagales bacterium
AAATGCCAGTCTTCATTATAGCTCACTCGATCTAGGAAAATGCTAGCGGTTAAATCAGTAATTGCAACCGTTCCTGCATCTGTTCTGTAAGTTGGTAAGGGAACTGAAATAAATTCGATAGTGGACAAATCGCGGCAAGAAGCATACATCTCTTGCACCGCTTGTGGGTCGGAAGCCAGAACAATATATGAATCAGGGTAGAAACTGTATTGATCTACTGAGATGGATTTTAGATTGGCGATCTCGTCAATTTCGTCATCGGGATCTGGATCATTAGCAACAAACCAACCCGACAAGTCTAGAACTTTGTTAGAGGTATTGTACAATTCTACAAAGTCGACTCCATCAGTGGGAGGATTAAATAAAATCTCATTAATCACGATGTCACCTTCCTCTAATTCGTTGGTCAAACCAATCTGTGCTTGGCTTCCTTCTTCAATTGTATTGCCAACGCAGTCGGTTTGACCACTCACTTGAGCGGTGTAAATAGTTCCCAGTTCCATCGCAGGATCAATTTCCAAAGCGACGGTCGTAGAATTGAGATAGCTGGCCGATTCAATATTGAATCCACTCATACTAAAGTTGCTCAATATGATTTCAGTTCCATCATCGATAAACTCGTCAAAAACTAAGTGCACGGTGAAAGGGTCAATAGCTTCTCCTCGGATTAATCGAGGTTTTGTTTCATCTAAGTTGGCGGCATCCGCACTATTTTGAAATCCGGGTGTTCCACCTTCAAAGAAAGTAGCTTCCGCCCAATTGCTGTTTCCCCCGCAAGGGTTGTTGGGGTCTACAAGTTCGTAACTCCAACCACCTTCTACTTTGAATTCACTCTCAAAAATGGAACGATTGTAACTCGCAGCATGAATGGACAACCAATCATTACGATACAATTCTAAGTCGTCTTCTGTGTCATTTAAAGTTGGGAATGGAGTGCATCCCAGTGCTGGAATATTTCGGTTTGTGAATTTGCTCAAGTTCGCCTCTGCGCACAAAACAACATAAGCGCCTGGTAGTAATAAATAATTTCCAAGCGAAGTGGTATCAACCGCGTCACGGAACAAAAGAGTCCCTAAATCAATGGCTTTATCACTGCGATTAAACAATTCTACATACTCCGCCTTAGGAAGATCCAATTCGGCCGTTTCAAATTCCTCAGGAATAGTATTGTCTGCATAGATTTCATTTATTAGCACATCGAATTTTTCCGCTGGTCTGGGAATCGCAAATTGCAAAGTTTGTGTTTCCATCAAATTGCCCGTACAATCTGAAATGCCATTTATTAGCAAATCATAAAAAACACCTTCTTGGAAGTTTAAGTCAAAACTCAAGAGTATATCGTTTTCAATTTCGAAGGCAGAAACAGGTTCACCTATCACAGGACTTACTTCGTAAGAGCTGGTTTCCGAGGAAATTGCAGGATCTAAAAATTCAGAATAAGACAATAAAATTTGATTCGGTAAAATCACGGAAAGTCCCGTGACAACAGGTGCTTCCAAGTCTTCAAACAGGCCATCCACGGAGTTCAGCATTCCAGGAGTTGCCTGAGCTTCGGCTATACAGGAAGTCCAGTTATCTCCTGTATTGCATAGGTTTTCCGCATTTATTCTCTCTAAAGTCCAGCCACCTTCTGCTTTCAGGGAATTGTCGTACCAGGATTTTTGATAGGTAATTTGATCAATAACACTTCCCGCTTGATCGCGCAGCGTTAAAGTCTCGTCATCATTATTGAGGGAAGGCCATGAAGCTAGACCAAGTACATCCCCAAACCCAGTGAATAGAGCAATGTCTTCAATCGCACATAGGATCAGGTAAGAATTACCTTCGATGCTAATTGGACCCAAAGGAACATTGCTGTCATTGGCATCCGACCAAGTCCAACCGCCTAGAGAAACAGGCGAATTTGAAGTGTTGTAAAGTTCTACAAATTCACTTAAGACGGGCTCACTTTCCGTAGCTTCCGAATCGGCCATTATTTCATTAATAATAATTAGTCCAGGACTAGTTGCTACGAAAGAAAACTCTAAAGAACTGGCAGGACTAGAATTGCCTGCCAAATCTGTAATGCTTCCCACATTTAATACATAATCTACTTCGCTTTCAAAATCATCGGCAAACTCCAAGCACAACAAAAGACTGTTTTCTGCACTTTGATTGACCGCAACTGCTGCGCCAATACCTACCACTTCGAAATTGCTTGGATTTAAGCTGTTTTCATCTAAGCCTTCGCTGAGCTCAATGCAGACTTCATTGGTAGAATTCACTACAGCATTACTTATGCTAGGAGCTTCGGTATCTATGAAAAGCGGATCAATCGTGAAGTTGTCGAAAAAGAAAGCGTCCTTGTTGGAGCTGGTGTATTTGCAATAGACTCCTGCGAACGGACCACTAGGGTAGGTAGCATCTGTTGCTATACCCTCCAAAATCCAATCTTCTCCCGGTTCCAGTCGCTCCAACGTCCATTCACTGTCAGCCGAGCGTGTTACCCGAAGGCGAAAATCAGCGTTTAAAGCTGTGGCATCGATTCCATCAATGATTTTGGTTCCTTCGGTAGAACCTGGATCTTGTCGAAACAAACTTACATCGTCAGTGCTTCCTGAACCAAAGCCGCCAATTTGTACAAAGTAGCCACTTAGGTTGCTTGTTAAATCGGGAGCGTTGGATTGCAAATACCAGCGACTGTGGTTGTTGCTGGAAGGATCTGGGATTTCTTGACGTATGTAAATTGTCCATTCGGTCTCTCCACTGGTAGCGAAATCACCCGATAAATACGAGAAAGTGTTCACCACATCTGTATCCAAGAGGTGTAACTCGCCATCTAAAATTTCAAAAACTTCATTGGTCCCATTCCAATCGGTGGGTAAATCTGGGCCATCAAAGGTTTCATTAAGGTCTTGTGCACAGACAAAAACAGGCAATAGCCAAAAAAGGAGTGTCCATTTCATAGGGTAAAAGTACGGATTGCTTAATCAATGGGAGGAAAGACAAAGAAAACTTGTCTAGACGAATTTAGCTCAAAGAGATGGACTAAATTTGTCTTTCTAATTTCACTCATGTGATCGTTTGTATGATCGCATACATTATAAAGAAGAAGTAATGAAAGTAGCAGTTGTTGGCGCCACTGGAATGGTGGGCCGAGTTATGCTGGAGGTATTGGCAGAGCGTCAATTCCCGATGGACGAATTGTTATTGGTCGCATCAGCGCGATCAGTGGGTAAAAAGCTCGATTTTCAAGGAGAAGAGTATACTGTAATAAGTATGGAAGATGCGGTGGCAGCTGCTCCTGATTTGGCAATTTTCTCCGCTGGTGGAGGAACCTCGAAAGAGTGGGCACCTAAGTTTGCGGAAGTTGGGACAGTAGTAGTAGACAATAGTTCTGCTTGGCGGATGGATCCGAGCAAAAAGTTATGCGTTCCGGAAATCAATGCCGAGGAGTTAACAGCAGAAGACAAAATCATAGCAAACCCGAATTGTTCTACCATTCAAATGGTAGTGGCTTTGAACGATTTGCACAAAAAATACAAAATCAAGCGCTTGGTAATTAGCACCTACCAGTCCATTACGGGAACGGGTAAAGATGCGGTTACGCAAATGGTACAAGAACGCGCTGGTTTAGGTAATGATAAAGTATATCCTTACCAAATCGACATGAACTGTCTGCCACATTGTGATACTTTTCAAGAAAATGGGTACACTAGAGAGGAAATGAAGCTTGTGCACGAAACCCGAAAGATTTACGGAGACGAGAGTATTGGCATCACTGCAACAGCGGTTCGAGTTCCTGTAGTGGGTGGTCATTCAGAGGCGGTAAATGTTACTTTCGAGAATGCTTTTGAAATGGATGATGTTCGTCAAATCTTGAACGACTCGCCTGGGGTAAAAGTCCTCGATAAGCCAGAACAAAATGTGTATCCGATGCCTTTGCAAAGTCAAGGAAAGGATGAGGTTTTTGTAGGACGAATTCGTCGCGATGAGAGCTGGCCAAATACCATGAATTGTTGGATTGTTTCTGACAACTTGCGGAAAGGAGCGGCCACAAATGCCGTACAAATTGCTGAATATTTAGTAGAGAAAGGCATATTGAAAACTGCAGTAACAGCTTAATTTGACAAAAGATGAAGCTGTTGAATAAATAAAAGCTTCCCGATCTTTTTTGAAAGGTCGGGAAGTTGTTATTTATGGCAATTCATTCAAAGAACGAACGCTTGACCTCCAATCGAAGAAAGTGAGTATCAGTAAGGATAAGTTAGAAAATTTAAAAAAGTCCCTAAAGGGGGAATTGCATTTCGATGAAATGATGCGTGTTTTGTACGCAACAGATGCTTCGATTTATCGACAGCTTCCTACTGCCGTTGCTATTCCTGAGACCATCAATGATATTCAAACTTTGGTGGCTTTTGCTAATAAAAACGGGAGCTCTCTCATTCCACGAACGGCTGGAACTTCCTTGGCCGGTCAATGTGTTGGAGAAGGAATCGTAGTAGATACTTCTAAGCACTTTAATGAGATTTTGGAAATAAATGCAGAAGAGTCTTGGGTACGTGTTCAGCCCGGAGTCGTTCGCGATGAACTCAATATTGCTTTAAAACCCTACGGCCTTTTCTTCGGCCCGAATACCTCGACCTCTAATCGTTGCATGTTGGGTGGAATGGCAGGCAACAATTCCTGCGGAACCACTTCCGTCAAATATGGAAATACTCGAGATCATGTTTTGGAAATAAAAGCCATTTTAAGCGATGGTTCTGAAGCGCATTTTGCAGAATTGAATGCTGAGGCTTTTGTTAATAAAAAAGAACTGCAGAATTTAGAAGGGCAAGTTTATCGATTGATGGATGAGGTCTTAGGAAATGCAGAGAATCGAAGCGAGATAAAAGACCAATTTCCACATCCTGGAGTTACCAGAAGGAATACGGGTTATGCCTTAGATGAGATTTTGGATTTTTGGGAGGGTGGAGGTACTTTCAATTATTGCAAGTTGCTAACTGGTTCTGAAGGAACACTAGGAATTACTACTGAACTTAAGTTAAATTTAGAACCACTTCCGCCAGTAAATAAAGCACTGGTTTGTGCCCATTTTCATTCCCTAGAAGAATCACTGCGATCGACGGTTATCTCCATGAATTTTGCCCCTTTTGCGGTAGAGTTGATGGACAAGGCGGTGATGGATTGTACCATCGGACAAAGAGAATACGAGCCTTATCGTTTTTTTATTGAAGGAGATCCAGCAGCAGTTTTGTGTGTTGAGTTAGGAGCCGATAATCCCGAAGATTTACAAACCCAAGTAGATCAATTGATCGCTGCATTTCAAGCAGAAAATATGGGCTATTCTTTCCCTATAATTCGAGGGAAAAATATCGGAAAAGTCTGGGCACTTCGAAAAGCAGGTTTGGGTTTATTGGCAAACATTCCCGGTGATCGAAAGGCCGTTGCTTTCGTAGAAGACACAGCAGTTCGTGTGGAGGATTTGCCTGCTTACATTCGCGATTTTAGTGCAATGCTCGCGGAGCGTGATTTGTCATGTGTGTATTATGCACATGCCGGAGCAGGAGAATTGCACTTGCGACCTCTTCTCGACTTGAAGAAAAAGGGCGACCGTGAATTAATGCGCGATGTAGGTTGGGAAACGGCGAAATTGGTGAAAAAATACCGGGGAGCGAATTCGGGTGAACATGGAGATGGGAGAGTCCGTGGAGAGTTTTTGGAAATGTTAGTAGGTGAAAAGTGCTACCAGTTATTTAAGGACATAAAATTCACTTTCGACCCGAATAATATTTTTAATCCGGGTAATGTTGTCGATTCTCCACCGATGAATGAACAGCTGCGCTATGAGGAAGATCAAGAGACGCAGCAGTTTGATACAGTCATGAATTTCGATCCAGAAGGAGGTATTCTTCGCATGGCAGAGAAATGTAATGGTTCTGGCGATTGCCGAAAAACGCATCTTTCGGGCGGAACCATGTGTCCGAGTTTTATGGCTACTCGAGATGAGAAAAACACCACTAGAGCTCGTGCTAACATTTTGCGGGAAGTCTTAACAAGATCGAATGATGAAAACCCTTTTGCGCATAAAGACATTAAAGGGGTGATGGATTTGTGTATGTCTTGTAAGGGTTGTACTTCTGAGTGCCCGTCAAATGTAGACATGACCACTTTAAAGGCAGAGTGGCAACATCAATATTATCAAAAACATGGGATTTCTGCTCGTACAAAATTCTTTGGAAGTCCAGTGAAAATAAATGCTCTTGCTTCGAAATTTGCACCTATTGCGAATTTCTTTTCAGGGAACTCAATTACCGGTGGAATCGCCAAAAAGATTTTGGGAATTGCTCCGGAAAGAACATTGCCTGTTGTTGCCAAACAAACCGTAGCAAGTTGGTATAAGAAAAATAAAAAGCAAGCATCTCCCAATAGCAAGGGGAAGGTGTTTTTCTTTAATGATGAATTTACCAACTATCTAGATGCGGCCATTGGAATTAAAGCCATTCGCTTATTAAGAGCTTTGGGTTATGAAGTAGAAATCCCTGAACATACGGAAAGTGCGAGAGCGCAATTATCAAAAGGCCTGTTAGCCGAAGCGCAAACGATTGCACAAAAAAACTTCCATTTATTAAAAGATAAGATCAGCAGTGCGACTCCTTTACTAGGAGTGGAGCCATCTGCTATTTTGGGATTTCGAGATGAATATTTGCGTCTAGTTAAAAAAGAAGATCGAGCAGCGGCAGTCGAGCTAGGAAAAAATGCCCTAATGTTGGAGGAGTTTCTATGGAGAGAAGTGGAGGCAGGAAGAATTTCCGCTAGCGATTTTAATAAAGATTCGAAAAAGATTTTGCTACACGGACACTGTCATCAAAAGTCCCTGTCTTCTGTGAATTATAGCGCTTGGATATTGGATCTCCCAAGTCAGTACGAGGTCGAAATTGTTCCTTCAGGATGTTGTGGAATGGCCGGTTCCTTTGGATACGAAGCCGAGCACTATGAAGTTTCCATGAAGATTGGAGAGCTGGTTTTATTTCCTGCGGTTCGAGAAAAAGCAAAGACGGTGATTATAGCAGCACCTGGCACCAGCTGTCGCCACCAAATTCACGACGGGACTGGCAGAAACGTGTTACACCCCATAGAAATTTTATGGGAAGCATTGGCTAATAAAAAGGAGTGAAATTCCGATTAAGGAATTTGTGTGTCCACCGAAATACTCACATCAGGTGTACTTTCAGGACTAACATTTATTGCTTTACTTACGCTGCTTATGTCTCCTGAAGAAGGGAATAAATTGGCATCGTTATCAGCGAAAGCTGTGATGTAATAATTGTCAGGATGCAAGTAGGTGGTTTCATAGAAATCTTCGCTTCCTAGTACATCAATTGTCCGGACTACTTTCGTATCTGTATTTTCGAAATCAATTTCGCCAGCAGTATTTACCAATGGCTCTGTCGAGAGATAAAGCAACAGTTGCGCATCAGGGATCGAATTGTCTCTGTTTATATTGATGACTAAATCACTCAAATGTCCATGTTGACTTTTGGGAAATGGATCTTCGTTTTCTTCAAGGAATAAAGCAGAATCGGGATCAATTAGGTTGGTGAATTTATTTTCTAAATCAACCTCTGAAACGGCTTGAGGGTAGGAGAAAAGATTTGTAGCAGCATCTGCAAAAGACGGATTATAGTTGGTTCCCTTAAAGCCCATATGGTGTAAGGGTTGGTCTAGTGTGCCACTGTTATCTTTGTATGCATCGAAATACATGGTGTCGTTTTCAAATCGAAATTCCATATAAGCTCGGTTTTCTTTTCCAACAGCATCGACCAATCTATAATAGCTACTACCGTCTGTATTTTCATAAACGTCTAGGACAAAGTAAGTGGCTCTATATTGGTTCCCGAGCCAACCACCATTTCGTCCCATTATTTTTTGTTCTCCTTCAAAATCGGCTATAAAGATCGAAGTGATAATATTGGAATTAGTGCCGCCTTCATAAATTGAATGTAAATGAGAAGCTGAAATAGGGCGGAAGTCAAAAGCAAACCAATCGTAATCCCCAAAGGCTGTTTTATTACTTCCTACCCAATGACCTGAAAGCTCTTCAAGCAAACTAAAACCTAAAATATTATCGCTTTCTGAAGAGGGTTCTGGATCATCATCTCCGCAGCCAAAGGAAAATGTAGCGGCAAGCATCAGAGACAAAGTAAGTATCGTAAGTTTAAGCATTCGGTTTTTTAGAAAGAGGTTTGTTAGATAGAGGAATAGAAATTACACCTCCTTTAAGTAAAGAGTTAGCTCAATAATTTATTGTTTTAAGAAGGAGTTTTTTCGACTTTCATTACCAATGTCAATTTTTAGGAAATAAATTCCTGCCGGCAAATACTGTAAAGTGATTTTTTCTAAATTCCAAGCGAAAGTCTCACCTGATTTGGTAAAAACTTGAGCTCCCCATTGATTATAGATGTTAAGCTGATAAGGATCTGACTTGTCAGAAGCCCACTTTACAAAAATGGACTCTTGCATGGGATTGGGAAATAATGAAAAGTCCGAAGTAGAACTGGGCTGTTCTTCATTAGAAAATTGCGCAGTGTAAGTAGTTTGCCCGTCCCAAATTTCATTTATACTACTAGAGTTTTCATTTAAATTATACCAAGAAATAAAACCAGCATCTTCGTTGGGCAATGCTTCAATATTTATTTCTTGCGGATAAAATAGCTGCTGAGAACAGCTAGAAGATTCGAAGGGATAATCCCAATTCAGTTGAACTGTTCCTTGGTCGTGGTTTTCAGCGAATAGTGCAATTTCTTCG
>CALFBW010000402.1 GCA_937951415.1 uncultured Chitinophagales bacterium
TGAACGGGCAACTTAGACTGAATGAAGTATCTGTCAATAACGACTCACAAATCAAGGATCATAGAGACAAATACACCTCCTGGGTGGAATTGTATAATGCTGGAACTCAATCAGAATCTCTCGCCGATTATCAATTGAGTAGTGATAAAGTGAAAGTTTTTTCTTTGCCGGAAGTCAATCTTCCCCCAGGTGAATCCTACCTAGTTTATGCTTCTGGAAAGAATATAAGCGATGCCTTCCGTTGGGAGTCTGTTGTGAAAGAAGACGACATATGGCACTACAATGTTCCTACTAAACCCATTACGTTGCGATGGACTCGCGAAAGCTTTGATCCATCAAAATGGGAAAGTGGTCCTGGAGGCTTTGGCTATGGAGATGATGACGACAATACCAAAGTGATTGCCTTCGAGTCTCTCTGCATTCGCACTGAATTTGAAATAAAAGATACTAGCGAGATTGAAGCTTTGTTATTGCATGCAGATTATGACGATGGCTTTACCGCTTACTTAAATGGTGAAGAGTTAGCTCGTGGCAATTGTGGGCGAATTGGTAAATATTATCGATACGATATTGATCCTAGAGAAGCACATGAAGCAGTTATGTACAAGGGACGAAAGCCCGATCAGTTTATGATCAAAAAAGAGCTTTGGAAAAGTCTGCTAAAGCCAGGAAAAAATGTATTGGCCATCCAAGTCTTCAATTATGGTGAAAAATCTTCCGATTTAACGATTCGTGCCTTTCTATCTGTGGGAATAAATACGCTTGAACAGCAATACGAGGACTTGCCTGATTGGTGGTCGCACAAAAATCGTTTGCCACACACGAATTTCAAGTTGCATCAAGGAGAAGATATTTATTTATTAGATAAAAACGGAAAAGAAGTGGATGGTCTGTCTTGCAGGAATCTCCCATTGGATTATTCCATTGGCCGTTTTCCGAACGGCACTGGAGATTGGAAATATTTCCAAACCAGCAGTCCTGGAAAAACCAATTCCTCTAAGGGAAACAACTGTATTGCCAAAGATATTAAGAGCAGTCTTGCTCCTGGATTTTATGAGAAGAAGCAAGTAATAAAAATTAAAAACAAAGGAGACTTTGACATCATTCGATTTACATTGGACGGCACTATACCTAATGAGAAAAGTCCTGTATGGACAGAAGCTTTGAAAGTAGTTGAAACGATGATGGTGAAATTGCGAGGCTACAAAAATGATTGTGCACCTTCCCCCGTATTAAATATTCCTATCTTCTTTGCGGAAGACTTAAGTGTTCCAGTATTATCCATCTCTACGGCTCCTGAACGCATGTGGAGCGAAGAAGCTGGTATTTATATTTTGGGACAAAAAGCACAAAAAGAACATCCCTATTACGGAGCTAATTACTGGCAAGAATGGACCGTACCATCGGAAGTGCATTATTTCGATGCTACAGGAGTTTTGCAATTTCAACAAAAAGTGGGCTTAAAAATAAACGGTGGCGGATCGAGAACGAAACCCATGAAAAGCCTTCGTTTGGTCTCGGATTGGAGATATGGCGAACCCTATATGAATTATCCTTTCTTTGAGGACAACCCTCATGAAAAGTACAAGAGAATACTATTAAAAAATGGCGGACAAAACTTCAACCGTACGCATATTTTGGATGCTATAAATAGCACATTAATAAAAGGGAAACTTAAAATGGACGTCCAAGAATACGAGCCATGTGTAATTTTCTTAAATGGCGAATATTTCGGGATGCACAATATGCGTGAAAAATATGACAAATATTATATCGAAACTCACTATGGCTTAAGTGAAAAGAAACTGGATTACCTAACGGGTTCTGGAGGATTAGCAAAGGAAGGGAACAATAAAGATTACATGGCGCTTAGAAAATTTGCTATCAAAAGTGATTTGAGTATTGATTCAAACTTCTTAAAAGTAGAAAGCCAGCTCGATCTTGACAATTTCACGGACTGGTTTATTTTTCATATTTACAGTGTAAACAAAGATTGGACAAGAATAAATAATGTCAAATTTTGGAGACATCCTGAACACAACAATGGTAAATGGCAATTCTTTTTGGTTGATACTGATTTGACCATGGGAGAACGCTCAAAAGCAAATGAAAACTACCTGGAGGAAGTAATTACAAATAATTATTATCATTCAAAGATATTGAGATCATTATTAGACAATGCCGCTTATAAGGCAAAATTCATTAAGCGTTATACAGACGTGATGAACGACTTATTTGCTCCTGAAATTTACCTGACCCATGCTCGAGAAATGATGGATGCCATTGAAGCTGAAATGCCAAGACATTTCAAGAAATGGCCCTACGATGACTTCAAGTCTTGGAAAGGAAAATATTTTAATGAGGTGAGTGAATTCGTAGTCGAACGCCCCGAATATGCGAGAAAGCATTTTGCGGAATATTTCGAATTAGGCGATCAGCACAAGCTTAAAATAAATACTTCTGGAGAAGCTTTTGACATTAACAGTATTTCCAACAGAACTGCCTTCGATGGTGTTTACTTCGACAATCAAAGTGTCTTCATACAATTGAAGAATCTCGAGAATTTCAAGTACTGGTTAGTCAATGGACAAAAGGTAAAAAGCAAGAAAGGAATATTGAGCTTTTCTATGGAAGAAGATTGTGAGATTGAGGCTATTTACAAGTAATCATTTATTACTAAATATTAAAGTAGGATTCGGAATATTTTTATTCTAATCGATTCCTGAAAATAAATAAAGGGCGCTTCCTAAAATGGAAAGCGCCCTTTATTTATTACCAAGTAAATGTTTGACTTGTAATTGAGCTACTAATTCACATGAAAAACTTTTCTTGATAAATGACTTGAACCATTGGAGAACTTTAATAAATAGGCGCCTTTTGGCAAATCACTGGCCGACCATTTCAAACGATGTGCGCCTGCAGAAATACTTCCTCTTGAAACTTCTGCGACCTTCCTTCCCTGCAGGTCGAACAAATCTATTTCTAATTCCATCGCACGATCCAAGTTTAATTCGATTTTAATAAAATCAGCAAAAGGGTTCGGATAAACACGTTCGACCTTTAATCCCTCCACTGTAGCTTCATTTATTATTCCAGCATCTACCTCTTCTTTCACACCATTAGAAAATATTCCAGCAGCATGTGTTCCTACCACCAAACGATGGTCAAAGGCTCTAGTCTTTAGCATGTTAATCGGAGCATGACCAATAAGTTCAGGAGCTTCCAAAGACCAGATGGTATTTTCACCATCTAACAATTCAGTTGAAAATAAGCCTGCGGAAGTCCCCGCATAATAAATGATCCCCGTTTCTGAATGATGGATAGCCGAAGTGATCACTGCAGGGCCAGAACCTTCTCCTTCGAGACCACCTTCCAAATTTCCACCAATGTTCGTCCAATTTTCACCGCCATCCGTGGAATGGAAAATACTGGGAACATTGTAGTTAGAGAAATTCACCATTAAATGCTGAGAATCCAATTCATCAACCGCAATACATGAAACGTAGCCATTGGAGGGAAATTCATCGCCCGTAATATCAACGCGTTCTGGACTTGTTTTAGGGTTCAATATTTTCAAAACTCGGCGATTGGTGCTACCCATATATAGGGTAAATCCATCAGAGCGACTCATCTCTAAGTAGCTTGGCGTTCCTACTAACCAAGAAGGACCCAAATCCATTTTCTCCCAACCTTCTGGCATTGGTACATAATTCTCACCTTCTAAAACAATATCCGACAAGTTTCTTCGAATATGCACCCCATCCGGTTCACACATATACATAATGTCATTGTCAGTTGCATCCAGAATAAATGGCGTAATAAACAAGGTTCCGTTTACTGGTTCCGATTGATCGATTCGCTGTAGATTATTTACGGTTCCATCGTCTTCGATGTCATACTTTAAGATTCGACCTCTTTGCCATGACAAATAATAAGCATCTCGCCCTTCTGCAATGGCCGCAAAAGATCCATCGCCAGTACTTGGAAAAGACCAATCCACTTCAATATCTCCACTCACTGTTAATCGAGTTCCATTGTCCTGCGTTCCCCCGACCACAATATTATTGTCCACTTCACCAGGCTCAATAGCAACGGTATAAAATTGGGTGGTTATGTACCCCTCATCTAATGGTGTCCAGCTTACTGAATCAGCCAAAATATTTTCGGTTCTGAACAAGCCACCATCGTTGGCGCTGTACATAGCATTTGGGTTTTCTTGGTCAAAGAACATCAAATGTTGATCTGGGTGGTGATTGGGATAAACGTAATCAATTGGATTCTCAGGATTACAACGATATCCTCCAATCCAATCGTAGCCGTATTCCTTAAATGCTGAAGTTGATCGATAAATATTCGTTCCACCAATCAAGAGTGTATTACAATCTGTTGGATGAAATGTCATACACAAATCGTAAGAGCTTTGGCTGTTAAACGAGCCGAAATCAAAATCATAAAAGACCTGACACTCTTCATTGGGAATATTTTCGGTTCTACTTTCCCATTCACCACCTTCTCCACTTCCATCACCAGACAGATATTTGTACACCAGCAATTGGTGATCACTCACGCCACCACCTGGAACATTGGAAAGAAATACTACCTCGTTTTCATCGCAAGGATTTACGGCAATGACCGTTCGTGAAATATTAAATGGGACCAAATCCCCTGCAATTTCAGTCCATTCCAATCCATCTTCTGAGCGGTAAAAACCTCTATCGGCGCTCCCTGAACTTATACTCGCATACATAACACCAGAAGGCGTCATAATCACATCAACATAACGACCAGCCGTTGACGATGGCGTATTGTTTCCGATCGTTTCTGACCAACTCAAGCCGCCATCCGGAGAACGCATAATTGCATTTGGAACCGCTACGTACAATACATCTTGATCCTGTTTTGTATGATCTACTAAGATTTTCCAAACCGTATCAAAATCACCATCGTTTGGATTAGTAGGAGTTCCCATCATAGTACTGCTCATCATAATCCAGTCTTCTCCCCCATTTAGTGAGAAAAATAAACCATCTCCTTTGGTCACACTACCACCTGCTACTGAAATCAATCCATAATCTTCACCGGTTCCATAATACCAGCGATTCTCCTTTCCCTCCCGCGGATCTTGTACAATACAGGTAACTCCTTGTACTCCACTGTAAGCGCTGACTCGATCAAAGCGCTCTCCTCTATTTTCAGATTTAAACAAGCCGCCTGTTACACTTCCTGCCAAAAGGCGATTGGGGTTCGTTAGATCCACCGCGGCACCCCTTGTTCTCCCGCCAACATTTCCAGGGCCACGTGCTACCCATTCCTCGCTTCTCTCCAAGTTCTTAGGCAGTTTCTTCGCGTAAGCAATTTCTCGCGCTTTAATATTTCGCGGTATTTCCCCTGTGGCTGGATCACAAAAACGCATCAAATCATATGCAGCTCGATTCTCAAAAGAGTCAGGTTCTCCCAGACTCATGGGTCCAGAAGCCTTCGAATTATTTTGTTTTATTTCTGAGCAGGAATAAAAGCAAAAGGTTAAGCAAAGGGTAAATAAAGAACAGAGTGAAATTCTACACATATCTATGTTTCTAGTTAGGGCACTGACTAAGGTACAATGAAAGCGCAATAAAAAGGAAAGCTGCAAGACATCTACTTTCAATTAGTCCTCAAAAAACGAAAACAGAGCTTCCCCGCTTTTTGCTCGGCTCATTTGCTATCGGACTGCGAAATCAGTGCTAAATACTATTACTTTGTACTATGAAAACATGGCTTTCCTTTTTGATCCTTTCTTCTGTTCTTCTCAGTTTCTCTTGCTGCCAACAAGCAAAAAAAGCCGAAAACACCAGTCAATTGGTGCGTTTACAGGGACCAGCTATGGGAACCACTTACAAAATCATTTATCGAGATTCACTAGAGCGCAATCTCAAACCTCAGCTAGAGGAATTGCTAGAAGACATCAATAAATCTCTTTCCACTTACGATCCAAAGTCGACAATCACTGCCTTTAACAAAAAGGACAGTCTGGTGACAAGCGATAAGATGCTTCGATACATGGTAGAAACAAGCTTTCAGTTGGCCAAAGCAACGGATGGCGCTTTTGATCCCACCATATTTCCGCTTTCTCAGTTTTGGGGATTCAATGGAGAAAGAAAATCTGAGATTGATACCGTACAACTAGATTCCATTCGAGCCCTAGTCGGTTACGATAAAATCCAGCTCACGCCTTATAGTGACGGTGGCTATTTATTAAGCAAAAAATCACCTAATGTTCAAATCAATTTCAACGCTGTCGCAAAAGGTTATGGCGTTGATTTGTTGGCCATTCAATTACAGAATGAAGGAATTACAGATTTCCTAGTTGATATTGGCGGCGAAATGGTTGCTGGTGGAGAAAAAGCGGCTGGCATTCCTTGGAGAATTGCTATCAACTATCCGGAAGTAGATAAACCAGGAGCGACCAAAGCTGCAGGTTTTATGCCTTTGAAGAATGCAGCTATTGCTACTTCCGGGAATTATCGAAACTTCTATGAAATTGATGGCCGAAAACTCGTGCATACCATCAACCCAAAGACTGGCTATGCGCAGGAAAATGACCTCTTAAGTGCTTCCATTATCGTTCAAGACAAAGCCAATAAATTTGGTTCGGACCTATTAAATAAAACAAGTCTACATCCTTGTGCCATAGCTGATGCTTACGCGACGGCCTGCATGGCAATGGGTTTCGAGAAGGCCAAAACCTTCGTTGAGACCTTAGAAGGGATTGATGCAATTTTGATTTATGTTGACGATAAAAACGAGGTCAGCACCTATCAAACTGCTGGCGTACCTCTAGAAAAACTTGACTAGCGTTCCACTTTTCAACTTTTGCGAACTGAAACCATTTCGGTCAAATCTATGTTATCTTTGTAGTAGAACTAACGCATAAAAAAGCACATGATTCCAACACTTGTTTTGACCTTAGCGGTTTGTACGCTTTTCTTTATTGGCTTGGGAATCCGAATTCTTGTTTTGAAGAAAGGTGAGTTCAAAGGAACTTGCGCTTCACAAAGTCCCTTTCTGAAAAACCAGATTGGAGACTGTCAATTATGTGGCAAGACCGCAGAAGAACAAGATTGCCGACTGGACGAAGACGACGAACGTCGATTAGCTTCTGCTTAATCTTTCATGACCAGACAACAAGAACATTTAATATATAAAGCCTGTTTGCCCTTTGCAAGCGGGCTTTTCTACTAAAAAAACACAGCAAAGTCTGTATCTCATTGACCGGTGAGAAAAAGCTTGCTTAGATTTAAAGCATGAAACTACTAGCTCTCTTCCTTTTAGCTTTCATCTCTGGGGGAATTTTAACAGCACAAACTTTTGACTTAGAACTGGAGTACGATGGCGAGCTACGCGAGTACCTTCTTCATATCCCAGAAGCTTATGATGGATCGGAAGCTTTGCCCTTGCTCTTTTCCCTTCATGGCTTGACTAATACAGGCCAAATTAACCGGACTACCACTCGTTTTCATGAAATCGCCGATACGGCAAACTTCATTGTTTGTTTTCCCACGGCGCTTACCAACGGCTTCGGTTTAACTGCTTGGACCAATGGTCTCATTGTGGGCTCTGGAGAAGATGATACTGGATTTCTTCGTCATTTAGTCAATGTCATTGATGAAGAATATCCTGTGGATCGAAACCGACTTTACTTTACGGGATTTTCCATGGGCGGATTTATGAGCAATCGGATGGCCTGTGAATTTTCGGAGGAAGTCGCGGCCATTGCATCCCACTCAGGAACCATTTCGGAAAACATTAGAGTAGACTGCCAGCCCACTCGAAAAATGCCGATGATGCATATCCACGGAAACAGTGATTTGGTGGTTGCCTATGACGGAAACTGGGCCGGAGGCTTTGTGAGCGTTGACAGTTTAATGCGTCATTGGCGGGAGCACAACGATTGTCCGAATTCCTACACGATCACTGAACTTCCTGACACTGTGAACGATGATCGGACAGTTGACCTTTACCAATTTTCAGGATGCGACGAAGGGATCGAGCTATTGTTGTATGAAGTGCACAATCATAATCATGCTTGGATGCAGCCCGAAAATGACATTTCTGGAAGTGCTGAAATATGGAAGTTTTTGAGTCGACATTCTTTGGACGGAGAAATTGTATCTGCTATTGAAGAACAAGAAAGTGAAAATTTCTATCGCTTGTTCCCCAATCCCGTAGGCGATCATTTCACGCTGCAGCTTCCGAGTCAAGAAGTATTGAAACAAATCGCGATCATAGACATTTACGGTTCTTCGATCCTAGTGATC
>CALFBW010000403.1 GCA_937951415.1 uncultured Chitinophagales bacterium
GAAACTACATAACCCTGCTCTTTTAAGGCTGCTTTATCGGGGCTTACTAGTAGGCTACTTAAAAAGTGCGCTAGGCTATTTTCATAAATTTGCACTCTTCTTTTTTTTCGAGCCTCATTAACAACTGCTTTATCAATAAATTGAACATTGCCTTTATAAGTCTTAGAGCCATCGGCTTCGATGGACAACTCCTCTAATAAAAATTGAATTTCATAGCCCAAATAGTCGTTATCAATGTGTAAAAGGTCAATGGCACGCGCTGAAAATTTGCCTCCCTTCTCTTCGAATCGCAGCACCTCTGGATTCAATATTTTGCATTTTGACGCAGCTATTCCTTCTCCTAAAAGGGCTTTCCTGAACCTTCGGAAATTTTTCTTCCATTTCCCGCTTCGCTTCGCTGTGAGTTGAATTGCAGATAAGTCCAGACCATTCCCCTTCATTTTTACGGGAGCGCCCTCTAGCAATACTTGATACTGTTTAGGTAGAAGAATTAAGGATTCGTAAGAGATATGCGTGATGATTAGTTCTTGCGTTTCTTGTGTAGAGACGCTAAGAACACAGATGCCTTGAGCATCACTTATAGCCCCAATGCTAGAGCCATTTATAAAAATGTGTGCATCTGAAATAGGGGTTTCTGTTGCTTCGTCTAATAGTTGAAAACGCAACTCCAACTGCTGACTATAGCCCGACTGAAGGCTCATCAGTACAATCAAAAAGTATAGATATCGCCATTTCATTTTTCAAATTTAGGAAATTAATGCCATTCCTAGTTGGATGTTGAGGTAGTTGTCTTTGGAGCGACTGATTGGCAGGGTAGCAATAATTATACTTATTCAACGCAATTTCCATGGCTTATTTCTAGTACCGTTTCATTCCATTTATCTGTCTCTGGCTGACATAGCCTGATTGTCGCGCGTAGCCACGACAATGAGGTTTTAATGTTAGATGCAGATTTTTTTAATCATCTCCATTGCAGTTTTATTGAATGACTTAGTAATCATTTTCATTTCCTTTTTACTAAGAGCGTCATACTCCGTTTGATGATCTTTTAGAAAATCTTCAACTACGTCTTTATTAAACATCCCCAACACCTTACCAAAGTCCTTTATTGATACTTCGCCTATTTTACTAGTGACATTATTTAATCTATTTTCAGTGACATAGTCTAAGATTATAGTTTGCAAGGCTGCTACTTTTTCAGGAATTTCTATCTCTACTTTTGATCTATTCTTGATCTTCTCTGACCATTTATCATTCTTGTTTTTAAGAATTACACGAACTTCATTATTGAACGTCAAATGTTTTATTGGTCGAATAATTGTTCCTTCGCAGATATTTGGACTTAGCTCTGGCAAACCAAGTTGTGCTGGAATCTTAGAATCAAATATATTCGGATACTGAAGACAATCTTCAATGCTTCCTCGAAAGATAGTCTTTGCGTAAAGCATTGAGTACTTATCAAACAGTTCAGTTGTCTTATCTACATCCAAGTAATATTTACAATCGAGCAAAATATCAAAAGCATAAAAGCAATTCTCCGGACTGTAAAGTATTCCTTTTTGTACTTTTATTGCGGTCTTACTTCTTTCAATCTTCTCATGCGGATAATTCCCCCCAATTAATTTCCAAAAATAGTTAGTTGGTCAATTGAGTCATTTATTTTTTTTAAATCAGTCCAAATCCCTTGCAATTTGGGTTTTATTGATTCAAGTACTGATTCGAAATTATAAAATTTTGCACCAGACTCTAACACAGTAGTTCTTTTTCCAGCTTTAAAACTAATCCCATCATTGGGTACTTTTTTATGCTCAAAAATTTCATTTAAGAATGTCACAAAATCATTTAGATTGCATAAAATAGTTCTAAGATGGGCTTTTCCTTTCTTGAAAAAAGAACGAGTAAGAAAAACTTGCCCATTTTTGTATCGAGTAAAATCAGACTTGTTAGGACGCTTGAGTTGTAAAATTCCCTGGACTACACATTTAGACTTTGGACAGCCTAGGCTCCACTTATGAAAAAGACAGAAGAGTTACTAAATTGTATTGCATGACAAAAAAAGTAACATCTTCTGCCTAGATATCTTAGATTCAAAGATACGTCGTTCAAGTGGGACGAGCAATTTATTGATGGCATTAGCCTCTTACCAAGAGGCTTGGAGTCCGACAGCATTGAGCGAATCACCTTTATTTCATCACCAATATGGCAGTATTACAAAAGTGCTATCGGATTTATCGCGTGATGCAGCAGAAAGAGCGCGGGTACAATCACTAATACAATCGCATTGTTGGTCGTATTACGAATTGGGAGCATTTCCAATTGAGCGGGTTCGTCTTCAAACCGACACGACTCCTTACGCCAAGCCTCATTCTCCGACTTTAGCACAACGGACTTACATCCACGTACCCAATACGGTGATTAAAGGGAATCGCCCTTTGAGTATCGGCTATGAGGTATCGTTTATCAATTTGAGTGCCGAAGACAAATGGAGTATTCCTTTGAGTACTCATCGTGTATTGCCTGATGAAACGGCGAGTGAGCGCGCTTTATCGCAACTCAAAGAGTTGTTTGAGCATAAGGATTTAGGGTTTTCAGAAAAGTTGGTGGTCAATACTTTGGATAGTAAATACGGCAATGTGGCTTACTTAGCCTCCGCTTTCGCACACGATAGTTTAGTCAGTGTGGTTCGTGCTAGACATGGCAACAAAATTTGGACTTCTACCCCTGAACACGACACGGGCGGCGCAGCACGTATCTATGGGGAACAATTTTATCTACTCCGTGAAAGTCGGACAAAGACCTATCAACATCCCAAAACCAAACAGCCCCATCAGGTATATCAACGCGCCATCACCGAGCTAGAAGCCCAACAAAGTATCCAACTCAAAGGACAAACTAAAAAAGGTAGGGCATTAGACATACACCTAGACCGCTATGAAGATATGCGAATACGTACCAAAAACGGACAGGATATGAAAGACAAGCCCCTTGATGTATTGCACATTCGAGTCTTGGATGCTCAAAGCCAGCAGCCCCTTTACAAAAACGATATGTTTGTCTTGATAAGTGGCAAACGAAAAAACGAAGTCAGCACTCAAGAAGGCTATGAAGACTATCGGCATCGCTACGATATTGAACCTTATTTCCGTTTTGCCAAACAGCGTTTGATGTTCGACAAATTACAATCCCCCGATGTGCAACACATCGACAATTGGTTGCTCCTTCAACAATGGACGGCTTCCTTATTATAGGTCACCTCCAAGGAGGCGCACTTCAAACCCAAAAAATGGAGACAGTATTTGGAGGAAAACAAAAACGTCCAAAAGCAAGACCGATTGTCTATTGCACAAACACACAAAGCTGCTCAAGCACTTTTTTTGACTTTCGAACAGCAGCCCTTCAAACCGCGAAAGTCTAAAAAAGGTAACCCCAGACAAAAAGGGCAGACTCAGCAAGCTAGAATCAGATATCCTGTCGTCAAAAAACACACTTAAAACTCCCGAATAACTGAAATAATCGACTATTTTAGACCTTACAACGAAGGCTTACAGCGCTCAACCTTGTTGAGAGGCTAGAGGTGTTGTCCAAAGTCTAAACAGAGGGTTGGTTATTGAAGGAGGCGGCTTAGTTTCTCCCAAAAAGCCATCGCCCTCATGGATGCTTTCATCGAAACAAATGAACTTACTCCTACACATTTAGACAATTGGATGCATGAACATCACTACCATAAAAATCATACTTAAAAACCTTATTGCAAAAGCCCCCAATCATCGTCTCTTAGCAAGATGGAATAAAGTTGTAGAAGGAAAAAAAACGTTAGAATGGTAGATTATTATTATCCTATTTTCTTAAGTACTCGGACATATTTATTGTTAA
>CALFBW010000404.1 GCA_937951415.1 uncultured Chitinophagales bacterium
GGAAAAACGATAAAAAATACTTCATAACTAATTGGCGCTTTAGTCTTTGAATAACGAAAATACTTAATTCCTTCTTATGTGATGAAAGAGCTTTCTAGAATAGTCCTTCCCCCTCGAATACACTACCTTTGCAGCCGACATTTAAACTATGTCTTGTATTCTTTGTTTAAAGTTCGCATAAACACAGTTTTTGAGCAGACACGGCAACAGCGAAATCACCAAGGACATTCCGAAGAAGAAGCTGAATAAGGACGGCATCGGACAGCTCGTCCACATCTTCAAGTATATGTGGCCCTACAAGGCTTACTATGCTTTGAGTATGGTATTCTTGTTCCTTTCGACCTTTACAGCACTGGCATTTCCTGCCTTAATCGGACCACTATTGGATGCTGGTAACCAAACGCAATCTTCGGGCTTTCTGGCTCGAATGCTTCCGGATTTACCGCCATTGGGAACATTAGATGTTATTAAGCTTTTAGTCATAATCTTGATCTTGCAAGGGATATTTTCTTTTTTCAAAGTGATTATCACCAGCTATGTGACAGAAAACGCGATGGCTGACATCCGTAAAGACCTGTTTAGCAATTTGATAAGTTTACCAGTGGTATTCTTTGAAAAGAACCGTGTTGGCGCCTTACTCAGTCGAGTTACAGCAGATGTTACTCAACTGCAGGAAACTTTTTCTTGGACACTAGCGGAGTTCCTCCGTCAAATCATGACGCTCATTGTGGGAGCTGTTTTTATAGCCATGATGTCAGGAAAACTTGCCTTGGTGATGCTGAGTACTTTCCAGATCATGATTATAGGAGCTATTTTCTTCGGAAAATTCATAAAGAAAATGGCCAGAATGACTCAAGAAGAGTTGGCAAATAGCTCTGTGGTCGTTGAAGAATCGCTGCATAACATTTCGGTAGTGAAATCCTTCACGAATGAGATTTTTGAGAAGCTCCGCTACTTTGGAAGTATTGAAAAGGTGGTAGGTTATGGAGTAAAAACAGGCGTTTACCGAGCCTTCTTTTCCAGTTTTATCATTTATGCCATTTTCGGCACTGTTCTATTGGTCTTTTATTTAGGTGTAAAGCAAGTTGAAGCAGGGACAATGACCAGCGGCGATTTGCTTTCCTTCGTGCTCTTTACTGCATACATTGGTGCCTCTGTTGGAGGCCTTGGTGATATCTACAGTCGCCTGCAAAAGGCAGTGGGTTCAACGGAACGCCTCCGAGAAATCTTAGAAGAAACACCTGAAGTTCAATTGAATGCCGAACTTAAGAACTACGGCATTGAAGGAGATATCGCATTCGAAAATGTGTACTTTTCGTATCCTACGCGGAAAGACATTAGCACCTTACAAAATTTAAGTTTTGACATCCGCTCGGGAGAAAAAGTAGCATTGGTGGGATCAAGTGGCGCTGGAAAATCCACGATCATTCAATTGCTAATGGGTTTCTACCAACTGGACGGAGGAGCCATCAAAATTGATGGTAAAGCCGCCGATCAATACGAATTGCGAGCGCTAAGAAATAAGATTGGAATGGTACCTCAAGAAGTAATCTTATTTGGAGGAACCATCAAAGAGAACATCTTATACGGAAGAACCGATGCCAGCGAAGCTGAGGTAATTGCAGCGGCAAAACAGGCCAATGCCTGGGAATTTATATCAAGCTTTCCCGAAGGTTTAGAGACCATTGTAGGAGAACGTGGCATCAAATTATCCGGAGGTCAAAAGCAACGGGTGGCTATTGCAAGAGCTATTTTAAAAGATCCGGTGATCCTAATATTAGATGAGGCTACCAGTTCTCTCGATTCGGAATCAGAAAAGTTGGTGCAAGAGGCATTGGATAAATTGATGGAGGGACGCACAAGTATCATTATCGCCCATCGTTTGTCTACCGTTCGAGATGTTAATCAAATCATGGTGTTGGAAAACGGTAATATTGTAGAAAAAGGCAAGCACTCAGAGCTGTCTACTTTAGAAAATGGTAAGTACCGCCATTTCTTAGAAATGCAAAACGAAGACGGGCCCCAAGAGGTTTTGAGTATCTAGTATTTTCGCGATCTCATGAATTGCTTCACATATCGCTTTGGAGGTAGCCTCAATAAGGCAAATCTACTTTTTAAGTCTGCGGTAGGCTTCTTCACTAAGATCAAACTAAGTATTGATTTTACTTAATGTTCTTTCGAAAAGTTTCAGGTGAGATACCAGTATACTTCTTAAAATACTTGTAAAAATTGGAAGGCTCTGAAAAACCAGTCTGATAAGCGATTTCATTGATGGTTGAAGAGGAGTTTATCAAGATTCTCTTAACTTGCTTCACCAAAACATCATCAATAAATTGCTTAGCAGTTTTATTAACTATTGTTCGAACAATTTTATTCAAGGTCTTAGAACTGCAGTTCATTTTGCCGGCGTAATCAACAACTCGCTTCGTCTCAAAACAATTCGATTCCACCAATTTTTGAAAATTAAGAAACTCTGCTAAATATTTTTTCTCTCTTAAATGCGGCTGTTGTTGGGCCTTTAATCGATACAATTTCATGATTAAAACCTGCAAGAGGCCCCGAATTATCTCTAGTGAATAATCATCTCTTTTTTGAAAATATTCGTTCGATATTTCTTGAATTAATGAAAAGGTACTTGCTCTTTCGGAAGGATCTAAGCTCAAATGTGGGCTTCCTAATAGTTCATTGAATAATTGCAAGGTCTTCAAGCCTTGTAAATGTTCCAAATAACTAACGATAAACTGATCTGTAAATAAAAGGAGAAAGCCTTTCGCAGAGCTTTTTGAGAATTTGTGTATTTGGTCCTTTCGCACTGTAAGAATACTGCCCGCAGCGTAATCATAGTCAACAAAGTCAATCGTATGGGATCCTAATCCTTCTGTGATAAAGAGGATGATAAAGAAGTTTACCTGATGCAGTTTACATGGATTGTGATCTTCGATGTCCCGCGCAAACAAGTCTTCCAAGCCAAAAAGGTCCACCCCTGATTTCGGCAGGTCCGAATTCTTGAACTTGACAGAGCTAATCTTTTCAGCCATAACAAGACCAAATTAAATCTAATTGGACAAAGACCTAAATCAATAGAGGGTCAAACAAGAGAAAATGGGATTTTCTCAATCTTGAATTTACCAAATATCACAGATGCTACAGGAATGCAATAGCATTGGAAACTTTCTTTCCTGTTTACAAGTTTCTTAAGGGATTCTCGGAAGTTCGTTGAAGCCAGTTGCTACTAGGATATTCCGCTTCGCGATCTATGAGATGCAAAACATAGGCATTTCGCGAATGCGGCGAGCGATTCACAAAAGACCAATGCACAAAGGAACCATGCAATATGACTAGATCTCCCGGTTCTGCTTGTAAAGGTGTTCCTTTATCCAAATCCCATTCTAATTTCTGATCACCCATTGGAATAAAAGAGGTTGATTTTCCATCGGCATTACGTACGAATCTTTTCTCCAGTTGCGGCTCAAGGTGTGAGCCCTCTAATCCCCAAAGACATCCGTTTTCTGTATTTGCAGGATCTAATGCTAACCACAGGCCCAAACAAGACAAAGGCCGAGTATAAATAAACGTAGAGTCGTTGTGTGGCCTGACTTCTCCTCCCACACCAGATTCCTTAAATATGTATTGGCTTTGAATTATTGCAGGAGTTTTCAAGCCAAGAGCTTTGGCCAAATTCTTAATCTTTTCTTGATAGCTAAATCGTTGGAAGGATTCGTGTAAATCATGTAAAGCATGACCCACTTTATTAATGGGTGGGAACTCGCCTTCATTTATTTCAAAATCTTCATAAAAACAACGAATCTTATCTCCGCTGTCTAAAAAGTATTTATCACTCGTCGCTTGTTGACGAGTCGTCGAAAAAACAGAGTATTGTTCTTTAGCAATCTTAGGCAATAACTCCCTCATGCTATTCTTTAACTCACTTACTTGCTCTTGGCTTGCAAAGCCTTTTATGATGCTGTAACCATTCTCACTATACTCCTCGACAGAAGTGGTGAATAGATTCATTTCAAGTTGTTTGAAAACTTTGTAAATCTAAAAATAGGAATAATTGTTAATTTTTATTCGTTCAGAAAACTGTTTTATAATTAGAAAAAGTCGGAATGGTTAATAAATAACTTAGAATGAATGAATCCTGTAGAAATGACCTAAAGATCATGAGAAACTCGGCAAGATGTCTGAATCAAAAA
>CALFBW010000405.1 GCA_937951415.1 uncultured Chitinophagales bacterium
TCACTTTTATTCACTACTTCCACACTGATTTTTAGCATTGCATCGCCCTTTAAGGTATCACTGCTTACGGTGAGGCTTTGGTATTCAAAATCTGAGTAAGACAGACCATGACCAAATTCGTACTGTGGTTGAAATGCATTCATTCCAAATCCTTGGTCTAATTTTTCGGTCGCCTTATGATCATAAGTCAATAGAGTGTTCGGGAATTTTGGATAAGTTATTGGCAGTTTGCCACTCGGATTTATTACTCCTGAAATTACATCAGCAATGGCTTGTCCTCCTTCATGTCCCGGTTGGTAGGCCAATACAATGGCGGCACAAAGTGGCTCAATTTCTCGAATTAAACGGGGGCGGTTTTGCACCAAAACCAAAACGATTGGTTTGCCCAGTTCTGCCATTGATTTTACCAATTCGATTTGTGCAGCCTCATAAGATAAATCGTCGATGTCTCCAGGTTTTTCGGTACTGGGTTTTTCTCCTAAACACAAAACCAAGTGACTGGCCGAAGCAGCTTTGATTTTCGCTGCATCCATTGCTGGCAAAGTATCGTATTCGGCTCCGGGAGCAAAATGCACCGTATCAAAATTCTTTCGCATGGCTTCTAGAATAGTAGCCTTTGATTTATCCTGGTATTTATCATCGGTTCCCTGCCAAGTTCTAGTCCAAGGTCCATTTAAAAGTATTCTAGAATCGGAGGCTGCTCCCGACAGAAATACAGCATCTGTTTTCGATAGGGGCAATACATTGTTTTCATTTTTTAAGAGTGTAATTGCTTCCCCCGCAGTTTCGTATGCAGCTTTGGCGAATTCTTCCGAACCTACTTTTTCAAATTCGTTGTTAATAAATGCCAATGGATTGTCAAACAAACCTAGTCGCTGTTTCATTAATAAAATACGACGTACCGATTCATCAATGCGGCTCATCGGAATTTCTCCATCTTCGACGAGTGAAATCAACTCGTCATTAAAAGTATAATTAAGTGGAGTCATACTCATGTCTACTCCAGCAAGAATCGCCAGCTTCACGGCTTCGCGCATGTCTTTTGCCACATGATGAATATTGTGTAGTTTGATGATGTCTTCCCAATCGGTCACCGCTACGCCATCAAAGCCCAATTCTTTTCTCAATAAATCTGTCAAAATAGCCGGATCAGCATGTACGGGAATTCCATTGATGTCTCCCGAATTGATCATGATCGAAAGTGCTCCTGCGTCAATGGCAGCCTTGAAAGGTGGCAAGAAAATTTCCCGCATCGTGCGTTCGTGCATGTACACTGGCGTGCGATCTTTTCCAGTAAATGAGAAACTGTATCCTAGAAAATGCTTTAAACAAGCCGCAGCTTTTTCAGGGTCGGCAGGATTATTTCCTTGGTAACCTTCTACGCAAGCTAAGCCCATTTCTTTACATAAATACACGTCTTCTCCATAGGTTTCGAAAACTCTTGACCACAAGGGATTTCTAGCAACGTCAAGGACAGGAGAGAAGTTCCAAGGAATTCCACAGGCTTTTGTTTCGTAGGCAGTAATGGCCGCTCCTTGCTCCACCAAAGCGCGATTAAAAGTAGCAGCTTGTGCTAGCGGTTGCGGAAATAAGGTTCCTTCTTGTAAATAACCTGCTCCGTGAATGGCGTCAATTCCATAAATAATAGGAATACCTCTTCCTGATTTATCTAGGGCCATTTCCTGAATCTCTGTCAGAATTTCTTGCCAATGCTCCAGTGAATAAGCATGGCCTCCCGCATTTAAGAAAGACCCAACATGGTATTCTTTTATCGCTTTCTCCAACTTTGCTTTTTCCAAAGAATGTGGTTCAGTCAAATTGAATACTTCACCGACAGAGATGACATCAATATTTATTTGCGTCATTTGACCCACTTTCTCCTTTAAGGTCATTTCTTTCAAAAGCTCATCAATATTCAGAAGCTTGGCGCGAAATGCCTGTTTCTTATTGTTCTCTTTAATCGGTTCATCGGCGCTTGTAAATGCAAACAAACCAATGGCACAAAAAGCGACCAACAATGGATAAATAAATGTCTTTTTCATTTTAATTTTTTTCGATAAAAATCATCTCTCCCCAAAGGGATGGATTTTCATGGAAGCCTCCAACATCACTGCTGTTCCAGCGAACTTGTTTTTCTCTTCCATTTTTAGTGCCCTGATCAATGGCCATTTCTACTCCATAAACAACACCGAACTCAAATGGCTGCATGCCAAATTCAGAAAGCGGAATCTTTGCGACAAGTCGATATCCCGCATCCGTTTCTTTGTAAGTCACTTGCGCCCCATCTACTGCACGATCTTTTCTCCAATTCCAAACAATAGGATCAGCTGCAGCTTTTATTCCTATTTGTTGATCAGAACGCAAAAAGTAAGTTCGCTGAGGAGAGGCTTCGCTATTGGTAGAAAATGCGACTTCTACGGCATCTCCATTCCAAATATCTTTTCCTGCTTGTGCATTTTCTAAGGGCGTCTCATCTATTACATTTGCCATAACCATTAGAGCGTTTCCATTTACTTGAAGTTGCACCAAGTTTTGTTGGTCTAGCGCATTTTTTCCTTCTGAAAATTGATCGAGTAGATCCTCTACTTTTACTTTCTTTTTATACACCGGAATTTCTGCACGCTTTTTCAAACTGCCTTCGAATTCCACTATTTTCATCTCGTCAATAAATACATCTCCAGCTGATTCGAACTGGATCATGAATTGTTTGATTGCCGTAATATCTGCTTCGAATTCTGCCCAATTAAATGCCAAAATGGGAACGGTTACAGTTTTCCATCCATTAGCATCTGCTGTCTTTGAAAGCATAGACCCATTAAATCCTGTCCAGGCTTGCTGGTTGCCAAAGTCTTCTAAACACATTGCTACTGGCAAGCCAGATAGTTTTCCATCGGCACTTTTAACTTTAAATTGAATGGCAGTATGGTCATAAATCTGGGAGAAATTCTTTCCGTTCCATCCATCCCATCCGAAGCCCAAACCAAGCCACGGACAATTGCCATCGGTTTTATCCCACTTTACATGTAAAGCTCCTTCGCCTGAAAAAATATTTTCCTTTTCTCCTTCGACAATTAGACAGTCTCCTTCTTCAGAAAACCACACATCATTGCTGAGGTGATCTTCAAAAATATTTATTGCATAAAAACCATCGATGTTTTCTTCGATGACTTTGTTCGGATCTACTTCAAACATGGTGACAGGAGTGAAGCAGGACGATAAGAAGAGCAAACAGCCCAGAATACTATAGTATCTTATTTTACTCATTATTATGGTTGCAAGGCATTGTTCTCAGTGAAAATCATGTAGTCCATCAATACTTGAGAATAACCCGATTCTGGGTCCGCAAGCATTAATACTGAAATTTGATGCAGCTTCGAAGGATCATGGATTCCATTTCCAGCTGGAGTAGATGGTTGCCCATTTACTAGCGTAACAAGATCAGAATACTTTACAGAAATTTGTTGCCAGCCTACTTCTAAATTAGTTAACTCATAGGCGTAAAGGTCTTCATCTGAAGAGGTAAAACTCCCGTCTTGATTTTCATCTTCTCGGAATTGAAACAATACAATCTCATTGGTAATTCCTGCCGGTTTGTAGAGAAAAACATTGAAGAATAAATTATCTGGATTTTCTGGTAGTCCGAACGAACCCGTTTCGAACGCAGTAGCTGGAAAATCAATCAAGCCAATCAAATAATCCCAATCTACGGCACCGCCCATGTCGTAATAATTATTTCCTTGGCCAGCGGGAATTTCATCGGTAATGATGAAAGTCATATCTGCTCCTGATTGCGCAAATCCATTCCATCCGTCATTAAATCCGTTTTCGAAATCTGCCACAAGGAATCCTTCATGAGTTCTTGCACCAGTTGCTTTTACACTGTCAAGAATTTCGTAATCTTCGCTGTTTACTCGCAGCCTAGTGTAGCATGTTTCATTGTTGAATATGGGAATTGTCGTCGCACTTCCATTCCAAGTTGCGTTAGAAGCATCGAGGAAAGATGAAGTTCCTGTTATGATCTTTTGGGCTCCCGTCGTTTTTCCTAGAATTTCCAATTCCCAATCTACCGTTTTTGAAAATTGTGCGGAAAAGGAAGTACTCTCGTTATTTTCAAGAGAAATTGCATCCTTTTCTACTTCAAAATCGGCTAAGACTGAAAACTCACCAAATAGATCTGCAATTGAAGGGCCCTCGGGTTCTTCAATGTCTCGATCGCATGCGAAAAAAACCAGTAGTAGAAAGCACAAGAAATATTGAATTGCCTTTTTCATAAGTTTATATTTTCATGCTGAATAGCAAAGTCCAGTTATTTAATTGGTAATTGTCAAGATCTGATAGCTCAGATGTGTACTTAAAACGATTGAAATGAAAATCTAAGCTGTTTCTTTCGTTAAATCTGTAGCGCAAACCGACGGCTAGAAGACTTTCGCTCATATCTACGAGGTATGGGTCGAAGGAAACGATTTGTCCAAAGGCGTCGTTTCGGCGAACAAACTCATTTCCTGATGAAGAAATGGTTTGAAAACCAGCCAGAAAATCGAATTGTTTCCAAATTTCAACATCGAGGTCAATACCTATGCTTTGGTTGGCAAGATCTAGCACCACAAATTCGCTATCGTCGTCTCGTGTAGTGTTTTCTCGCCAATAGTGTAGCGTCAAATTCGCTTTCTTTTTTCTTGCAGGGATAAGCTCAGCAGCTCTTAGAGTTACATTTCCTGAAAAGCTCGTGAAGTTTTTCAGACTTGCAGTTCCTTGACCGATCACTTCACTGGCCATTTTTGCCCCAACATTTATTGCTAATTGTTCTTTTTTATTTTCCCAATGGGCATCTAAATAAAAGCCTTTTCTGTTAGGTGTAGCAGCTCCGTAGGGTTCCATGTTTCCGTAAGAAGGACGGTAGCTCATTAAATCAGTACTTAATCTTGTGTTGTATAGGGAAGCATCGCGCATTTGATCAAACAAGCCACTAGGACGATTTACTTGATCGTTTCCGTAGCGTCCAAAAGCGAGTGGACTTCTTTCAAACAACAATCTTTTGGACTGAGCACCGATGCTTCGAAATCCAGGTCCCACTTCTTTATAGCCTAAAGAAAATTCTAAATTACTTGCTTGGTGAACTGCTTCTAATTTTACATCGTAGAAATAATCTCTCAATTCTAAACTGTCTGCAGGAGTTTGATATTGAATCAGTGAACGACCAATTTCATTACTCAATCCGAATTGCCAATTTTCTGTTCCATAGTGTAAGCCGAATCCTCCCGTTAAAACAGGATTCTTAAAGTAATTATCGTTCGGACCAGTATCGCGCAGATCGAAAGCATTTACATAATTAATGTGAAAATCTAGAAACTTACTCTGAACTAAATGGGAATGAAATCCTCCATAGAGTCGCTCCAAGGCTCCATTATTTGCTGCCGAACTCAAACGGAACATAAAAACTTCACTGTTGAGTTCCTTGAATATTTTTTTGAAAGACAAACCAAAAGATGCTGTGGCTCCTTGTTGTCGCCAAGTATTGTCGACACTGTAGAAACGGTCGTGATAGACCATGTCTCGTTGTGCCGCAAATGCGTTGCTAGAAAATAAGGAATATTCTTCTTCAGTATTAAAGAGCGTGTAGGGCGTCAATTTGTAATCGATATCACCGATTTGATATTGAATGGCATCGGCAATTATTCCTCTAATAAAAAGGTTTCGAATATCAAAGCTTGCACCAGATCCCCAGAACCCTCCATGATCATTTCTGATTCTAATGGTAGCATTTATATAAATGTTTTCATTCGGCTGCATATTCGCCGATAAATCCATTAAAGTATGACCGCTGTATTCTTTAGCTGTAGTCAAGCTATCCAATCCTTCTTCCAAAGAATAGGAGTCGGCATATTGTATGCTTCGAGCATAAGCCGACATCCAGCTTTTCTTTCCGATTTTAATCTGAGAAAAAGCAGGAGCGCTGAAGAAGGCAAATGCGATCAGCAGCAAGCAACATTGTTTCATTTTTATTCGCATTAGAAGAATACTTTTAGCTCAGTTAATGTTTCTTGCCCATTGAATTTGTCTAAGGCAAAACTTTTGTCTTCAAAATCAAACCATCGGTGTCTTAAAACAAGTACCGCATTTTTTCCTAAAGAAATATCGAGACCCGTTCCTATTCCGTAGCCCGTCTGGTTTCTTGGTCGGCGCGTCAACTCATCAATATCTGTTTCGTAATTGGCAATCACTCGTTCGTAACCAAAATAATTGGTCCACATAACTTGATTGCTGAGTTCATAATACACTTCAAGTTCTGAAACATATTGTCTGATGTAAGCTTCCTCAGTGAAAACTGGGATGTAAGAAAAGTCAGGATGAGCCGTACTGTATCTTCCTAAATAAAATAGGAATAAATTGCGGTTAGCGATTCTGGTTTTGAATTTTCCTTGTGCTTCGATTGAGGCAAAGCTTTTCTTTTGTACAACGGCTAAATCAGTGTTGAGATTAACTGTTTCATAAACATCTCTATAAACAACTGATTGACGACCGTAAGGTCCAACATCCGCTGGAAAGTTCCATCGCCACAAGCGTGATCGGCTTAGTTGATTTACCGGATGGGAATAGGTAATTAAGTTATTCACTGCTTCCAATTCTTGCGAAATACCATAACCAAGATCCAATTGCAGCTTACCCCAATTTATGGTGGTATTTAGGTTAATACCTGTTCGATTGTTGGTCATTTGCCCGATGCCAATCATAGAACTCGCAAAGGGTTGCAATACGGCAGTACTGCCTGCTGCACCTGCAGGTATGTCAGTAATGGAGGACTCCGTTACAGAAGTATTCTGAAATAATGCCGAATTGTTGATGACATTAGGGCTTAAACGGAAATAGTGCAGTTCGATAGGAATTCCTGTTTTTTGTTTTGTGGAACTCAATTTTGCTGAAATCATTTCTCCCCAACCTTCGGTCCAAGTAGGAGCATAGTACTGCCCCATTCCAAATTCCGCGTCTAGGTCGAAGCCATTTTTTGATTTCTTTATAGCAATAGTGTGGACATTAAATCCTGCGGATTCTGTTCCTATTGTGTCAAGGATATTTGTACTGTTGAAAGTGTTGTAACTAATAAATCCTCCTGAATTGTCCTCCCACTTTATTCTTCCTCCAATAGAGAAGTTTTGATTTTTCTCCACGCCGCCATCTTGCTGGGTTTTTCCTAGGAGAAAAGAGGCGGAAAAATTATGTGGTAATTGTTCTCCTTCCAGAATTAATCCATGGAATGCTTGATTTCCCCAACGCAAATCTTGTTCAGTCGCACCCTCTTGATAAAAACGATTGTAGCGATCGCTAACTTTTACTTCGATCGGGTCCCAAGGATTTCTTTCAAAAAGGGTAAATCGATTATATCCTTGAAAAGAGCCAAAGGTGAAATCACTCATATAATACCAATGTGTTCCTCCCATACGGGCACTGAATGATCCAAATTCGGTATTGTAAGCACCTGTTAAATTGACGCCCAAATTTATTCCTAAGCTTCCTCCAAAATTGTTGTTTTGTAAAGGATCATAAATAAGAGGACGTAGCGTATCATTTATTTGTGCACCATAACTGTCGCCTACTTCACCATCTAGAAATTGGAAAGCAAAAACATCGAATCCGAAACTGGTTCTTTTCGAAGTTCGTGCCGAAATATTCAACATTAAATTTGGCAATTGACTATCGTCTCCAATGAAGAGCGATCTCTTTGGTGCAGTAAATCCTTGATCCAATAAGTAATCTTCTTCTCCTTTCATCTGCGTATAAGTCGCAAAAAAGCGATAAAAGCCGCTTACGGAAAGCGAGCGCACTGCTTCAGGTTCCGTTTTTGGAAATAGACCTAAGTGATATTGAGTGCCGGGCAATGACCAATTTTCATCCTTGAGGTCCAACGATGGAATCGCCGTTGTGTCGATTTCTTGGCCTGCTAATAAAAGCGGCACGACAAAGAGAATAAGGAGAAAGTAATTTTTTATTTGCATCATCTCCCTCTTTTTGAAGTTTCTAAACTTGGAACCAATAATTTTTTCGTTTTTAGCTGAACGGCACGACTTTGACCAGATTCGGGAGAGCGGGGCTCTACGAAGAATGGAATATTTGCTGTCGCGTAGTGCTCATTTCCATCGTAAACAAAAACGAAAAGTCGGTAAGGACCTTCTTTTCTTGGCACTCTAAATTCCAATCGATTTCCTTTTTTCTTTTTTATGGTTCCTCGTACGCTGGTTAGCGCTGTTTCAAAATCTCCTCCCTCACTTTTTACGGCGCTTTCTGGCGTAATTTGCCAATCATAGCTCAAGCGATCATTATCTGGATCACTCGAACTAACCTCGGCATAAAGTACCGTTTCTGATTCCAAATAAATGTTAGAATTTCCTGCTTCTTGGCCTTTTATTAGCAATGACTCCAAGAGCGGAGCAGCATTAGCAGGATTTTCTCCTTGCCAAATTTTATGTAGTTCATCAATGCCTTCTGTGGCTTTTCCGTCGGCGCTAAACATGCCGTACCAAGTGCTGGTTTTTTCTTGTTTTTGCCCCCAAAGGAAAACATAAGAACCAATGCATCGGCCTTTGTCTCCAGCAATAAAATTTTGGTAGCGTTCTCTGTAGGTAACAGCTTTTTCTGAACTTGTTTGCTCAATGGCAGCTCCCCATTCTGTTTTGTTTACTTCCCAATGTCCATTGGGTCCCCATTCCGTAATCATATAAGGTCCTTCCCAACCATAATCTCTTACATTTTGATTTACACGCACAATGTCTCCGTAAGTATTGATCGATAAAACATCGATGTCTGGGCATTTAGCATTGATCAGCTCTACTTCTTTGGCGGCAATACCAGCAGTAACGGTTGTAGTGGGATGATTAGGATCAAGTTCGTGGCACATGGCGGCAATATCTTGCACAGCATCCCAAACGGCATAATTGCTGTAATTGAGATTTACTTCATTGCCGACTGCCCAAGTGAGTAGGGCAGGGTGCTCTCTTAATTGTAAGACCACTTTTCGAAAGCCTTCTAACTGCTTTTTTACAGCAGCAGGGTTGTCATAATCGAATCCATGACGTTCGTGTTGTACCCAAAAACCCAACATGACTGTTAAGCCTTTTGAGTGCGCTTCATCTAAAATTTCTTTCGCATTTTCTACGCCCCAAGTTCGAATAGAGTTGGCTCCGATTTCCACGGCCTTGTCCATATACTTATGGCCACCTACGCCCTTAACATAGTAGGGCTTGCCCTCACGCATATAAGTCCACTGCCCATCGTTTTCTTCTACTGTGACAGGAATTACTTGTCCTTGCAAGCTGAGACAGATCAATAGTAGGCAACCGATGATCAGTTGAATTCCTTGGTTTTTAGCAGTAGATCCTAGCATTCTGAGAGTTTTACTTGTCTTTGTTACAAAGCGCATACAGCTTAGCAGGTCGATGCGAAACGTTTTGTTGGTTTTCGTTCAGGGGAATCAGCGATTGAGAAGACAAGAGCTTTTTCCTGAAATTGGCCTTGTCAAATTTTTCTTGAAGAATGGTTTCCCACAGCGCTTGAATTTGACCAAGCGTGAATTTTTCGGGGAGCAGTTCAAAGCCTATTTCATCTTTCCAAATCCGTTCCTTCAAAACAGTCAGCGCTGCCGTTACAATTTGATTATGATCGAAAGCGAGTTCAGGAAGTTCATCGACTAAATGCCAATCGAGTTGGTGCGCCCATGCTGATGCTTTAGGCTTGTAGTCTTGAATGTTTACTAATGAATAGTAGCCTACCGTAATAACCCTTCCCACTGGATGTCGATTGACTTCTCCGAAGACCTTTACTTGATCCATGTATACGTCTTCCAGCCCCGTTAGGTGACTCAAAACACGCTCTGCAGCTTGGTCCAGGTTTTCGTAGGGATACATTAAGTCTCCAGGTAGTGCCCATTGTCCTTTGAAAGGCTCAGCACCACGTTTTATTAAGAGAATTTTTAGATCTCCTTTGTCATATCCAATAATGGTACAATCGACAGACAAGGCGCAACGGAAAAATTCGTTGATGGGAATGCTGTAACCATAATAAGGCTCAACACTATTTTTTGTGAATTGGCTATTTTCACTCATAGGGAAGTCGGTGGTCGGTTTGGAACCCTAATCTAAGCATTTTTCAATACTTATGGTATTATGTACCATAATGTTCATGCTTTGTGGACAGATTTTGACTAAAACCTGCACATTTCGGTTGTTTTACGAGCGAAATGTTAAATGTGAAGCAATGGTTTTAAGACTTTATTAAGAGAAAGGAGTGAAGCAATTTGAAGCTGGTTGTAGAAAAAGCAAGTTTTTATTTCATGTATAAATAAAGAAGCGCCAAAGAGTTTCCTCTTTGACGCTTTGCAAATCTTTCTGAGATGCTCTTTTTCTTACTGAACAGCGAGGATTACTTTTACATCGAATTCGTCATAAATTGTGTTGTCTCCTAGGGCTTCAAAGAAGCTTCCAGAGCCATACTGTACATCGAATTCTGAACGGTCAATCGTGATATCTGCTTCAAAGAAGAGCTTTCCAGCTCTGTCAATGGTCACTGCATTGAATTTAATTTGCTTTGTGATTCCTTTGATCGTTAGGTCGGCAATGATCTTGTATTCTCCAGCCTTACCACGAGAAATCACTTTTGTGATTTTAATGTTTGCTTGTGGGTGGTTTGCTGTATCGAAAAAATCGGGAGACATTAGGTGTCCTTGCAGTTTTGCAGCCATTTCTCCTTCAAGATCAGTCACTGTCATTTCTGACATCGCTATATCAATGCTTCCTCCAGTTAAATTACCGTTTGCATCAAAAGTGAGTGCCCCCGATTCGAGTGGTAAGGTTCCTGCATGTTGGCCTAAAACTTTGTAGCCAGTCCACATTAAGATAGATACATCGGTGTCGACACTCTTTTTATTGTCTTCGGCAACTTTAGCTGTTAAAGGTTCTTGATTCGCACGTGCTTCGTTTTGTGCATAAATGGCACTACTTCCTATCAGTAGTAGTGCAATAAAAATTAGGTTTTTCATCACTTGTCTAATTTATTTCTAATGAATGATTTCTTTGTTGAGTTAATTATTTCGAACTGCTAGATCTAAGTTTGTCCAGCAATTTGTTAAGCAGTTGACTTTCTTCTGATTCTAATGGCACGAGCTGATCTATTTTGTGATCGAGAATTTTCTTCGACTTCTCGATGATTTCTCTTCCATCGCTGGTTAAGCGAATATCGACTTTTCGTCGATTGCTAGGGCAGGTGTCTCTACTGAGATAACCAAGCTTGACCAACTTATCTACTAAGCGCGTCAAATCACGCTTCTTGTCCAGCATTACTTTCTTTATCTGTCCAGGAGAGGCAGGCTCAGGATGCTTTCCTCCTACAATCCGCAAAACATTGTAATGCTGCTCTTGCAAACCATACTCTTTGAAAACTTCCGCTAGCTGATCTCTTAACCAATGAGCAGTATAGCTAATGTTTATGATGAGCTCTTCCTTGTTTGACTGGAAAGTGGTTTGTTCTATTTGTTCTCCTAGACTCAAAATTCGTGAAAACTTTATTTGTTGCAACAAATATACTCCCATTTCTCGAAACCCGCAAGGGAAGAAGGGGCCCGGAATTGGGCATCATTTGAAAAAGCACGAGCATTTTTGTATCTTCACGCCCTCACTACACATCTCTAGGTCACTATTCGCTAGAGGAATAAAAAATTTATGGAAGGTCACTTTTTTCGAACAACAGATGATATAATTCGCTATCTAGCTCAGGATCCCAAGGACTTGAAGCACTTTTTGAAATCAAACTCCTCTGAAGGAAATTCGGATTATATCCATATCAAGGAGGCAGCTCAGGGCATTAATTTCTTGTTGAACGAAAACATCAAATTCGGACCGTATCCACTTGGTTACTTGGTAACGAGTCGCAACAAGCTCAAGGGAGCCACAACTTATTCAAACCTGTCTTACAATTCTGTTCAGGTGGTGAAGGATATCTCTGATCGGCTAAATATGGTCAAGAAATCGACCTTAAAGGAAAAGTTTGAGCCTCAGCGATTTGCAGATGAAGCGGTATTACCGGAAGGACGCTGGAGCGAGGACGATGCTTTGGATGTTCTCTTGGAACAATTCAGGAAGTTGAAGAAGTTCTACAAGATGTGCAGCGATACAGGTTCAGCGATAGTAATGTATACTTCTATTCCCAAAGTAAAAGTAGCGGCACCAAAGTCTGACGTAGTTCCTGAATAGTCGATTTTGGCCCCTTCGAGATGACTTTGTTGTGATGCGAATTTCTAATTTGTACGATAAGTCGTTAAAATTTCGAAGAGCTGGTGGTTGATGTAATAGTTACTTGCTCCCAACTTTCGTTTGTGGAGGATTCCATCTTTAGCTAATTTATTCAAGTAATTCGCTGCTGTTATTCTTGAGACACCCAGAGCGTTTTCAAGGAATTCAATTTTGGAATAAGGGTGTTGAAACAAATTGTTTAATAAATCTTGGCTATAAAATTTATAGTTCGAGCGGATGTAGTGTTTTAACTCTAGCATGAGTGCTTGAATTTTCTTAACGAGTTCAATTGTCTCTTTTGCAGTAAATTCTACGGCTTCGATCATGTATAATAACCAATTCTCCCATTCTCCAGTTTCTCTGGTTTTCTGTAAAAGCTCGTAGTAGGTCGCCTTATTTTGAATAATGTAGCGACTGATGTACAAAATTGGAAGATCAAGCAGTTGCTTGTTTACTAGATACAGTACGTTTATTATTCTTCCTGTTCTTCCATTTCCATCGTAAAAAGGATGAATACTTTCAAATTGAAAATGAATAATTGCCATTTTGACTAATGGGTCGAAATGACTCAAACTATCAATGTTAATGAACTCCTCTAGGTTGTCCATTAATTCTTCGATTTCCTCAGGATGCTGAGGTGGAGTATATACGGTTTTTCCAGTTTTTGCATTCTTTAAGGATGTTCCTGGTAGTTTGCGGAATCCTGCAGAATTGTTTTCTAGTTCGGCTTG
>CALFBW010000406.1 GCA_937951415.1 uncultured Chitinophagales bacterium
TCAAATCCCTAGGAGGGTTTACATAAAAGCCAACAGAATATACATGTTACTATTATTTATTCCTTGTTTTAAATGATCCGAAATGGATGGCTACATTTTCCTAGAAAATTCGAAGAACGAAGAATTACTGATTTTAAAATTCTAGCAACTAGGATTGATCTTTGAATCAAAGAAGGAAGGCTATAGAGTCGTCAAACAATCCTTTAAATGGAAATGGGAAGAAGAGCCATCGGTTTACATTATATGGAACAGACGGTTCATGGGAGATGGAATGAGTGAAGAAGACGATAGTGTTCAAATACTGAGTGATCATTTCCCACATTTCGAACGAGACATTTACAAACTTCTAGGGGCACGTCTTTCCAATAAGTTGAATGACGAGATCCTTAAAGAAATTGTGAACAGGATTAAATACCTGAAAATCCGAAAAAAATGAAGCCTCTTGCCTTTCATCAAAATGTGCCGAGGCAGCTATGTCTGCCTCGATCTTGAGTATCTCTAACAGCTTTAAAAATCGCAACAAGCCAAGCAGTTTTAGAAATCATTTAATCCCTACTCAATCTCCTCCTTCATTTCAATCTTCGTAATATTGAAATTCGATAATCGATTCCCCAAAGACTTCCATCCTTTCACTTCAATAAAAGTACTAACCCGAAGGATGTCTTTCTCTCGTTTCTTTCCACCACCTTTTCCTTTGGTGTAAGTAAATTCAATGACAGGATTTTCCATGGTCGTCGCTAAATCCAATTTCGAACCAGACTCCTCACTGATAAAAAGATATTTCGTATCTAAGGTAGTCGTTTCAATGAGGAAACGTTTTACGTAGTATTTTTTCTTGCCGCCGTGATAATACACGCAGCTAATCACATCCGTCTCGTCCCACTTTACAATCTCTTCCACTTGATCCATTTGGTAGCGATTGCTCAATTCAAAATCCGTCAATTTGTAATGGCCATCTGTGTACAAAACCAAAATGTGATCGCCCGTATCGAAACTTCCTAAATGAAGGCCGTTATCTCCTGGGTCGGTCTTTTTCAAAGCGCCCGAAATCATATCTACCCACAAATCCATGCCGCCCAAAGAAGATTCTCCTAGGGCTTTTCTGCTGACTTTGCGAATGGGCCAACGCGTCAATACATTTCCTTTCGACGCTCTACCTTTTATTGCCAAATCCGCAAAATCATAATCGAAGTTTTTAATCTTCGCCCGACAAGCAGGAGACAACTGAATATTTATTAACTCCGATTCTCCATTCGGATTGGCAGAAAAATATTGCACTTTCGCTTTTGCAGCACCCTTGGTCAAGTCGTATTCCTTGTCCCTTGAAACACCAGTCACCGAAAAACGCTTCACATAATTTTTATTCGAACCAGGATCAGAATAAATCATGTTGTAAATGGTGCGCTCGTCGCCTTTCTTCCAAACGGCTGCATGAATGATGTTTTTTCCCATGAAAATTTTATCACTCACTTTGCTCACCATAAATCGCCCATCCTTTCGGAAAGCAATAATGCTATCAAGATCAGAACACTCTGCGATGAATTCCTCCTTTTTTAAACCAGAACCAACAAAACCCTCTTTGGCGCTCATGTAAATTTTGGTGTTGGCCACCGCAACTTGCGTTCGTTTTATGTCGGCGAAGGATTCAATGATTTTTGTTTTTCGCTCTCGACCTTTTCCGTAACGATCAATCAATCCCTGATAAAAATCAATGGCATATTCTGTTAAGTTGTCGAGATGGTGTTGTGTTTCTTTTTGTTGTGCTTCTAATTTGTTAATGTACTCATCTGCTTTAAATGCATCGTACTTCGATATTCGTTTGATTTTTATTTCCGTTAATCGAATAATGTCCTCACGGGTAACTTCTCGGAAAAGTAATTTTTTAAATGGATCTAAACCACGATCAATGGTTTCGATCACCGCCTCCCAAGTTTCACATTCTTCTATGTCTCGATAAATTCTGTTTTCAATAAATATCTTTTCGAGCGAAGACATGTGCCACTTCTCTTGAAGTTCACCCAGTTTTATTTCTAATTCTCTGCGCAGTAATTCCTTGGTCATTTCCGTGCAACGCATCAGCATGTCACTCACGCCAATAAATTCTGGACGTTTGCCAACGATCACGCAACAGTTCGGAGAAATAGACAATTCACAATCGGTAAAAGCATACAAGGCATCGCGTGTCATATCGGGCGAAACACCCGAAGGCAATTCGATTAATATCTCAACTTCCTTCGCTGTATTATCGATGATCTTCTTGATCTTGATTTTTCCCTTATCGGAAGCCTTTACAATAGAATCAATCAAGGTGTTGGTGGTAACACCATAAGGCAAATCACGAATGGCCAAAGTCTTTTTATCTACCTCTTCAATCGTGACGCGAATTTTTACTTTTCCGCCTCTTTTCCCATCATTGTATTGACTGAAATCGGCACGACCACCCGTAGGGAAATCGGGCAATATTTTTACTTTTTTGCCTTTTAAGTTTTTAATACTGGCTTGACAAAGCTCAATAAAATTGTGAGGCAAAATTTTCGTCGCCAATCCCACCGCAATTCCTTCCACGCCTTGAAAAAGCAACAGAGGAAATTTCATCGGTAAATGAACGGGTTCTTTCTTTCGCCCATCGTAAGAAACTTGCCATTCCGTCGTCTGCGGATTGAAAGCCACTTCTAGGGCAAATTTGCTCAAACGCGCCTCAATGTATCGCGCAGCGGCCGCTTTATCGCCCGTTCGATTGTCGCCCCAGTTTCCCTGGGTGTCAATCATCAAATCCTTTTGTCCCAACTTCACCAGCGCATCTCCAATCGAAGCATCTCCATGCGGGTGGTACTGCATGGTCTGCCCAATCACATTGGCGACCTTGTGAAAACGCCCATCGTCCATCTGCTTCAGTGCATGCAAAATTCGACGCTGTACTGGCTTCAAACCATCTTCCAAATACGGAACGGCACGCTCCAATATCACATAGGAAGCATAGTCCAAAAACCAGTTTTGATACAAACCGGATATGGGGATTACTTCATCGCCTTTATCTGGCGAATTGTCCTGATCTTCTTTCATACTGCTCGTTAATGGCGCAGATTTTCACCTTTATAGCTAAGCTCCCAATCGGAAGGAGTGTGCTTGGCGACTTCACTGCCCGTCGCAACAAATTTACAAAAGGATAGACAGATGCCTAGTGGCTTTTCAGTTTCTAAATGCTTGCTTTCAAAATAAATGAGGGGGAAGGAAACTAAGTTCCAACGAAATGGGTTAGTAGGGGGAAATCGGAATCTCCAAGGGAAGGCATGCGCATTTGCCGCTTTTGCAATACCTTTGGAAGGTTCAATTACAGCAATAGTCTGATAGTGTTATGAGTACAAAGCTTAAATGGGAAGAATTAGTCGACGTTTTGGAAGTGGAGCAGCGAAAGTTGATCTTGCACAACGACGACCACAATACTTTCGAATGGGTGATTGAATGTTTGATCGACATTTGTAAATACACTGCTGTTCAAGCGGAGCAGACTTCCTTTATCGTTCACTTTAAGGGCAAATCCACCGTGAAAGAAGGTGTTTTCGAAAAGCTCCGTCCTATGAAAGATGCCTTGAGTGATCGAGGATTGAGTGTGACGATCGAGTAGTTGCAGTAATTGATAGACTTTTGATAAATCTCTCCACTAATGCCGCTAGAATCTATTTATTTA